>NZ_CCDX020000006.1:0-181633 GCF_000751115.1 Thalassospira sp. GB04J01
GGCAACGCGAACGCGTTGACCAGCCGCCGCCGCAGCAATCACGTCTTCCATCGACTGCATCGGCGAATTTTTCGCTACGAGATACGCATTGCCCGGATTGATCGCGACCGTTGGGCCGACAACGTAATTATCAAAGATATCGTCATAACCGCGCACACCGTACAGATTTCCAAGATAGGATTGATCGTGGAAGATCATGATGGTGGTGCCACGCGAATCGCGTTGCAATGCCTTGAAAGCTTCGCTGGAGCCAACCGCATCAACTTTCACATTGATGTCGAGCTTTTTGGCGAGTGCTTCGGCGACGATCGCGCTGTTCTGATAGGTGTCGCCACCGGTTGATTTCGAGCCGATGACAAGGCGAATGTTGCTTGGCAGATCAGCAGCTGAAGCGAGAACAGGTGATGCAACCATGGCAGCGAAGCCAGCAGCAGCGGCGATGGATTTAAAGAGTCCGGTCATAAGATTTCCTCCCGAATGACGCGTTCCTGACGATGGGGGTGTCCCCAGTTTGTCCGCTTGGTGTGGTTCCCGAGCGAAAGGCTGTTGCTTGTTCTTATTGTTGTTTTGACTTGTAAAATTAAAAGCCATATGTATGCGCATACATATGTTGATACATCTTGTCTTAATTTGTGTCAATCGTTGAATATCTAGGATACTTGCATAATACATAGAGTGTACTTGCACATGTAATTTTAGATAACATCTTGTCTTTGTATACGCATACATAAAGCATCAGTGAAAAGTGTGGGCTCCTGCTTTTCGTGTGCCATGTGGAAGGCAGGGCAAAAGCCGAACGACGAGGCGGGTGCTATGTCCTGGGAGTATAAAAAGCTGCGGAGGATATTGGACGTGCGCGCTAGCTTCGTCCCGGATGATCTTCGTTCGTTTGGCCGTCGTTCGCGAGTGATGCGGGTGGGATTGATCCCCCGGTGCCTTTATCTTGATGGCCAGCCGGTGTTCCTGTTGACCGCACTGTGTCGTTGAGTGTCTGGACTTGCGAGGCTTTTGGTCGTTTGCCCAAATTTGTAAAGTTACCCGGCACTCATAAAGGTGATCGTAGGCAAGATCATTCAGAGCAATAAGATGCCGTTGGCCGCATCCTGTGCCTGTCAGGCTTATAGCGTCATCAGTTAAGTGATCTTAATAACCTAGAAGAAATTTGGATGTCGCTTGCGAATGTCATCAACCTTTGCAAGTGTGCCTGAGAGGTGCTCTCGCACAACAGATGCAGCGTCTTTGACGTTGCCGGTCTCGATCGCCTGAAGAATGCGGGTGTGGCAGCTGAAAATGGACGCCAATTTTCCGGGGTCAGGCAGGTTTAGGTTACGCAAGCGGTCTATATGTCCTGATCGTGCGTCAATCACGGTGTGGAGGTTTGCAACCCCGGCGGCTTCATATAGCGATAGATGAAAGGACCGATCAAGGCGTGAGAATGCATCGAGATCACCGGTTGTCATTGCCGCAGACTGTTGGGCAAGAATAGATCGGGTGTTGGATATTCGTGCCGGATCCGCGGCCTGTGCCAAATTCCTTGTGATTTCGAGTTCAATCGAAAGACGTAAGAACTGTGTTTCCAGCGCATGTTCGACATCAATACGTGACACTTCTGTTTTTGACTGGGGGAAGGTGTCTATCAGACCTTCCTCCTCCAGTTTTATCAAAGCGTCGCGTACGGGGGTTTGACTGACACCATACTCAGCGGCAATTTCATTGCGTGACAGGTACTGACCAGGAGCGAGTTGGAGTTGAATAATTCTATCTCGCAGGGATTCATGGAGCTGTGCGCTGGCTGATCCACGCTTTGCTTTGTGATTTATTCTCAAATGCTTACTGTTCGCGGGGCGCGCGTGCTGCGGATGGCTATTCATATGCTGCCTTCAAATCCAATCTAAAACCTATAGCATTTATATACATAAGTCTTGCGAGTAATGCACTAATATATTAGTGTTTTAATTCACCGGAGGGAAAACCCTTTGGATAATACTGGGAGGTTACATCTAATGAAGTTTGTTAAAACTGCTGTGATTGCGAGCTCTGTCTCGCTCTTTGCTGGCGCCGCAAGCGCGGAAACCTTGAATATTCAGACATCGTTCAACGCGGGTGACTTTTCCACGCAATTCATAACTGAGCAGTGGTTGCCCAAGATCGAAGAGCGCACGGATGGCCGAATCAGTATCGTTCTGACGCCAAACGGCTCGATCGTTCCAGCCAAAGAAACCCCCGAAGCTGTTGCTGCGGGGGTTATTGATGGGGACTTTACCTCGGTAAACTATTTTGCCGGTCTTGAGCCAGCGTACGCCATCATGGGTGATCTGATTTCTGGCTATGACACGCCAGAGCAGATGCTTGGTTTCTGTAAAGAAGGTGGCGGTGAAGCCATGATGCAGAAAGCTGCTGATGCTGTGACTGGCGGTGAGGTCAAAGTTATTGCATGTGGCCCTTATTCGCGTGAATCCCTCGCCGCAGGTACGCCGATCCGCACATTCGAAGATTTGCAGGGCAAGAAAATCCGATCCCCTGAAGGTCTGGCTGCGGCGGTATTTTCTGCTGCTGGGGCATCACCGGTTTCCATTCCCTTCTCCGAGGTTTTTGGTGCGCTTGAAAAGGGTATTGTTGATGCAGCTGATGCGTCGGCATATGTGAACAACGCTGCGACGGGCCTTCAGGATGTGGCGCCGTATCCGCTGTATCCGGGTATCCATTCAATGCCGTCCATGCAGTTCACGGTGAATGCGGAAAAATGGGCGGATATTTCGGCTGAGGATCAAACCACATTGCGTGACTGGTGGTATGACGCAATGTATGCAATGGCTGCGGAAGTTTCCAAGCTTGATGCCGAGTTGGCAGCGCGTGACGATGCCACCGACGATATCGAAGTGATCGACTGGGCGCAGGAAGATCGCGACAAGCTGCGTGTGGTTGCGCGCAAACAGTGGGAAGAATACGCCAAGAAATCCGACCTTGCTCAGGAAGCGCTGGACGCGAACATCGCTTACATGACCAAAATTGGTCTGTTCAAATAACCAAGCGATAATGCATGTGGGCCGCCCTTTTTATACCCTGATCGTAAAAGGGCGGTCCTTTTTTCTAAAATTTTCCTTGTCGGGGAAATGCAATGAAACTTCTTTTTGCCCGTTATGCCGATGCTATGGACACAGTCAGTGTCTTTGTCGGACAGGGCTGTTCCGTTCTGTTTTTTGCCTGTATTGCGGTATCGGCACTTGAGGTCGTTCTGCGTTACGGGTTTGACGCACCGACCTTGTGGTCGACCGAGCTTGTCATGGCGCTGTGTGCAAGCGCATGGGTCCTTTCTGTCGGTTATGTGACCGAACGTCACCGACATATCTCGATCACCATGCTCGAAATATTTGTGGGCGAGCGCATTTGGCGTGTTTTCCGTCTGATCCAGATGCTGGTTGCGACCGGTGCCATTCTGATCCTGTCCATGGCGCTTTATCATCCCGCGGCAAAGGTTCTCTCGCGGATAGAATACTCAGGTACGGCTATGAACTCTATGCAGCCGACTTACCTGAAGATCCTGCTGTTTGTAGGCAGCATCTTTTACATTTTACAGCTTTTGTCCAACGTCATTCGTTGGGTTCAGCGCACCGAAGGGGATGTAACCGGTGGGCATTGAGATAATTACACTTTTGATCGTTGTTTCGCTTCTGGCGCTGATGGCGCTGGGTGTGCCGCTTGGCATTACGACATTGACGGTCTCCCTTGCGACGGCACTTTTGTATTTTGGAGAGCGTGCAGGTTTCTTTATCGTTGCTGCAAATGTCAGTGAGGTACTGCATAAGTACGAACTGATTGCTGTGCCGTTTTTCGTCTTTATGGCGAATGTTCTGGAAAGGTCTGGCATTGCTCATTCAATGTTTGATTCCATGGCCATTCTGGGTGGGCGTTTTCGTGGGTCTGTTGGTGTTCAAACGACATTTGTTGCCGTGCTGCTTGCCGCTATGTCGGGGATTATGGGCGGCGAGATAGTCATGCTGGGCCTGATTGCCCTGCCGCAGATGCTGCGTCTTGGTTATGATCGTAAACTTGCCATCGGTATCATCTGTGCTGCCGGTGCATTGGCGACTTTGATCCCACCTTCGGTAGTTTTGATTGTCTATGGTCTGGCAGCACAGGTTTCGATTACCAAGCTGTTTGCTGCCTCTGCTATTCCGGGACTTATTCTGGCGTTACTTTATATCGCTTATATTCTGGTGCGTGTACGCCTGAAGCCTGAAATGGCACCGATCTATGATATTCCCGAAACAGGTCTACCGTTCTTCCAGCGCCTTAAGTTTCTTAAGGGGATTGCATTACCGGCCCTGCTGATCGGTACGGTTCTGGGGGTAATCTATTCCGGTATTGCGACGGTCACGGAGGCCGCAGCAATCGGTGCTGTCGGTGCGCTTGTGGTTGCTGCCGTGCGCAAGGAGTTGAACTGGGGTATGGCACGTGATGCGATGCGCCAGACCGTGATCACGGTCGGGTCTATCGTGTGGTTGGTGATTGGGGCGGTATCGCTAATCGGGATTTATAACCGGATCGGGGGTGGTGAATTCCTGCGTGGTATGCTGACTGCACTCGACATCGGTCCGATCTGGGTGATCGTCGTTATGATGCTGATTGTAATGGTTCTGGGTACTTTCCTTGAATGGATTGCGATCATTTTCATCACGGTTCCGATCTTTGCGCCTGTTGTGATTGATCTTGGATTTGATCCGGTTTGGTTCGGTGTTCTGTTCGCGATGAATATTCAGATGTATTACCTGTCACCGCCCTTTGGTCCAGCTTGTTTCTTCCTTAAATCGGTGGCTCCAAAAGATATTCAGTTGCAGGAAATATTCGTTGCGGTTCTGCCGTTTATCGCACTGCAGGCGGTGGGGCTGTTCCTTGTTCTGTTCAATCCGCAGCTTGCTCTTTGGCTGCCGTCATTATTTGACTGATGTGAAAGGATAAAACCATGTCTGATCAGGAATTGACCCGTCAGGATGAAAACCTATCTGTGCCCGAATTTGAAGGTGAAGAGCGTAAGGATGGCTATGATTTCGGCAGTTGGCCCGAGGTTTTTGGTCTGGTCTTCACGCTTATTGTGTCCTGGCTGATTTTGACGATTCGGGGATAAGATGATGCAACAGAAATCGCTGCGGGGGCTTTCGTGCTCATTGGTTCGCCTCGAAGTGTTTTTGTTCCATTCTTCTAGATCTATCTGGCACGTCAGGGGATTGCTCCAGACGTGCCATCAAAAACGCGACTGGTTCCTGTGTTTCGGTGGAATGGCTTAGCGGCTGGTTGCTACTCGGTATGACCAAGTGAGATGGACTTGTAAAATTTTTGACTGAGTGTCGGAGCGCAAGAACTTGTCACACAGACTGGAAAATTAATTTTCCAATACATTAAGGCGATTGAAATTCGTCTGTTATCTTGTTATTCAAGATGTAACTTATAATTACAAGTGGGCTAACCCAAGGAAGACGCCATGTCCGAGAAACATAAAAAAGCTGCAGAAGATCTTAGAAGTGCGCGCTGGTTTGCGCCCGATGATCTTCGTTCGTTTGGCCATCGTTCGCGTCTGATGCAGATGGGGCTTGATCCTGAGGATTGGACCGGGCGTCCGGTCATCGGGATCCTTAATACATGGTCGGAGCTTAATCCGTGCCATGCGCATTTCCGCGAACGTGCCGGTGATGTGAAAAAGGGCGTTCATCAGGCGGGTGGTTTCCCGGTTGAACTGCCATCAATCTCGGTTGATGAGTCGTTCACCAAACCAACCTCGATGCTGTATCGTAACTTGCTTGCGATGGAGACAGAAGAACAAATCCGGTCTCACCCGCTTGACGGTGTTGTCCTAATGGGTGGGTGTGACAAAACCACACCTGGTCTGGTGATGGGCGCGCTTTCGGCGGGTGTCCCAATGATCTATTTGCCTGCCGGTCCGATGTTGCGTGGCAATTATGCCGGTAAAATCCTTGGCTCGGGCTCGGATGCCTGGAAATATTGGGACGAACGGCGTGCCGGTAACATCAGTGACGAAGAATGGGTTGGGGTCGAAGGCGGCATTGCACGGTCATATGGTCACTGCATGACCATGGGAACCGCATCGACCATGACAGCCATTGCCGAGGCGATGGGGCTTTGCCTTCCGGGGGCATCATCCATTCCGGCACCGGATGCCGGTCATATCCGTATGTCGACCCAATGTGGTCGTCGTATTGTTGATATGGTCTGGGAAGATTTGACGCCGGAAAAAATTGTTACCCCGGCATCGGTCAAAAATTCCGCCGTTGTCGCGATGGCAACCGGCTGCTCGACCAACGCGGTTGTGCATATGCTGGCCATGGCGCGCCGTGCATCGATTGATCTGACACTCGATGATCTTGATGCGCTGGGTCGGACTACGCCCCTGATTGCCAACATTCGACCATCGGGCAAAGATGACTACCTGATGGAAGATTTCTATTACGCGGGTGGCTTGCGTGCGCTGATGGCGCAGCTTGGCGATAAGCTTGATACGTCGGTGACGACCGTGACAGGTAAAACCCTTGGTGAAACGCTTGAGGGGGCGGTTGTTTATAATGATGATGTCATTCGACCGTTGTCCAATCCAGTCTATCATCAGGGGTCGCTTGCGGTTTTGCGCGGCAATCTGTGCCCGGACGGGGCGGTGATCAAGCCTGCAGCCTGTGATGAGCGTTTCCGCAATCACGAAGGCCCGGCACTGGTGTTTGATAGCTATCCGGAAATGAAAAAGGCGGTTGATGACGAAAACCTTGATGTCACGCCCGATCACGTCATGGTTCTGCGCAATGCGGGTCCGCTTGGCGGGCCCGGTTTCCCCGAATGGGGCATGCTGCCCATTCCAAAAGCCCTGATCAAACAGGGGCATCGTGACATGCTGCGTATTTCTGATGCCCGGATGTCAGGAACGTCTTATGGGGCATGTGTGCTGCATGTGGCACCGGAATCCTATATTGGCGGTCCGCTGGCGTTGCTGAAAACCGGTGACATCGTGCGGCTTGATCTTGATAGCCGTCGTTTGGATATGCTGGTCGATGAAGAAGAAATCGAACGCCGTCGTGCTGCGTGGCAAAAACCCGAGCCGCGTTTCCAGCGTGGCTATGGCTATATGTTTGGCAAGCACGTGACACAGTCCAATGAAGGCTGTGATTTCGATTTCCTATCGCCGAAATTTGGCGAAACCGCCGGCGAGCCGGACATCTTCTAAACGCAAAAGACGCAAAGCGGGGGCTAGCTATGGCCCCCGCGAACCGCATCACTCAGGGATACAGTTCAATGGCACTTTCAAAAGCCGATCTGCGTGGCGTGCTGTCCGGGATTTCGGGCATTCTTGTTACGCCGTATGATGACAATGGCGACATCGCGCCAACCAAGCTCAAACCGATTATTGACCGTGCACTTGCTGCCGGGGTTCATTTTCCGGTGGTCAATGGAAATACTGGCGAGTTTTATGCGCTGACCACAGATGAAGCCATCACCATGGCAAAATCGGTTGCCGAGATGCTCGATGGCCGTGCGCCGATGCTCGCTGGTATCGGGCGCGGTGTGCGCGATGCCTGCGCCTTGGCCAAGGCATCGGCAGATGCCGGTGCAGAAGCCTTGATGATCCATCAGCCGCCTGATCCGTTCGTCGCACCACGCGGTGTTGTTGATTACATCAAACGTATTGCTGATGCGTCCGGCGGGTTGCCGATGATGCTGTATCTGCGCAACGATACGATTGGCACCAAGGCGATTGCTGACCTTTGCGCTGTCGAAGGTGTTGCGGGTGTGAAATGGGCGACGCCAAACGCCATGAAACTGGCTGATGCGATCAATGCATGTGATCCTGACATTGTGTGGGTTGGTGGTTTGGCCGAAACTTGGGCACCAGCGTTTTATGCGGTGGGCGCGCGTGGCTTTACATCGGGTCTGATCAATGTCTGGCCCGAACGGTCCATGGCGATCCACGCAGCCCTTGAGTGTGGTGACTATGCCAAGGCACGTCAGTTAATCGGTGAAATGAAGGCATTCGAAGACGTCCGTGCCGAAGAAATGAACGGTACGAACGTGACGGGTGTCAAGGCAGCGCTTAAACTGCTGGGTGATGATTGTGGCGCGACGCGTCCGCCATCTGCATGGCCGCTGACCGATGAACAGCACAAAAAACTGACCACGTTTATGCGTCAAAACAATCTTGTAAAATAAGGCGGCTCTGCCGCACCAAGGAGGCATCTATGTCCTATAAACTGACAGGCAAACATCTGATCGCGGGTGACTGGGTCGCAGGCGATGCAACGTTCCAGTCCGAACCGGCCCATGGCCCGGCCAACACATTCCCGGTTGGCACTCCGGCATTGGTCGATCAGGCCGCCAAGGCCGCCGAAGACGCGTTTTGGTCCTTTGCCTATTCCACCCGCGAAGACCGCGCAGAATTGCTTAACAAGATTGCTGATGAGATCGATGCACGCGGTGATGAAATTACCGAAATTGGCACGCAGGAGTCCGGGCTACCCGAAGCCCGCCTGAACGGCGAACGGGGCCGTACGGTTGGACAGCTTCGTCTGTTTGCCAGCCATATTCTTGATGGTGCGTATCTTGATCGTCGCCATGACGAAGCCCTTCCTGATCGCGCGCCCTTGCCACGCCCGGACCTGCGTTTGATGCAGCGTCCGATCGGTCCGGTGGCTGTGTTTGGTGCATCGAACTTCCCGTTGGCATTCTCTGTTGCTGGTGGCGATACCGCGTCGGCTCTGGCAGCGGGCTGCCCGGTCGTGGTCAAGGGGCATTCGGCCCATCCAGGCACAGGTGAAATCGTCGCTCAGGCGATTGATGCCGCGATCAAGGCATGTGGCGTTCATCCCGGTGTGTTCAGCCTTATTCAAGGCGGTAAACGCGATGTTGGCCAAAGCCTGGTGCAGCATCCGCTGATCAAGGCGGTTGGCTTTACCGGATCGCTTGGCGGTGGACGTGCACTGTTTGATCTGTGTGCAAGCCGTCCTGAGCCGATCCCGTTCTTTGGTGAGCTTGGCTCGGTCAATCCTATGTTTATGATGCCGGTTGCGATGAAAGAACGCGGCGAGGCGCTTGGCAAAGGCTGGGCAGGATCACTGACCATGGGGGCCGGGCAGTTCTGTACCAATCCGGGGATTGCTGTTGTGATTGACGGGTCGGATGCGGATGCGTTTGTCGATACGGCCAAGGCTGGTCTTTCCGAGGTTTCGGCCCAGACCATGCTGACCGATGGCATGGCGGATGCCTATCGCACCGGGGCAAAACGGATTGCTTCGACCAGCGGTGTCAAAGACGTTTTGACAACCTCATGTGATCTGCGCAATGCAACGCCGTATCTGTTTGAAACCACCGGTGAAAACTGGCTTTCAAATCATGAATTGGGCGAAGAAGTCTTTGGGCCGCTTGGTCTCGTTGTCCGGGTCAAGGACATGGAAGAAATGCGCACCATTGCCAAGGCGCTTGACGGTCAGTTGACTTGCACGCTGCATCTTGATGGTGGTGATGCAGGGGATGCCCGGTCGTTGATGCCGATTTTGGAACGTAAAGCTGGTCGTGTTCTGGCCAACGGGTTCCCGACCGGTGTGGAAGTTTCCGACACCATGGTGCACGGCGGGCCGTACCCGGCATCGACCAACTTTGGTGCGACGTCGGTTGGTACCATGGCCATTCGTCGGTTCCTGCGTCCGGTTTGCTATCAGAACATCCCGGCGGATGTTTTGCCTGATGATCTTGTCTGATTGTGTTTCCCAATGATATTGCCCGGCCGTGCGCGGTCGGGCACTCTACGGAGTAAAGAAGTATGAGTGATTATGTCCTGAGTGATGCAATCCGTAACAAGCTTAAACGGGTAAGCACCGCGTCGTTATGTACGGCCCTTTTTAAGCGCGGCATTCGCAATCAGTTCATCCAGAATGTACAGCAGGTTGCCCCTAAGAGTGAGAATATGGTTGGGCAGGCCTATACGCTGCGCTATATCCCCGCACGCGAAGATCGTAATCCGATTGAGGTGTTCCGGGATCCAAACCACCCGCAGCGCGTTGCCGTTGAGCAATGCCCGGAGGGACATGTTTTGGTGATGGACAGCCGCAAGGACGCGCGCGCGGCATCGGCGGGATCGATCCTTGTAACCCGTTTGATGAAGCGCGGCGTTGAGGGGATTGTGACTGATGGTGGTTTCCGGGATGCCGATGGCATCGGAAAACTTGCCATTCATGCATATCACTCGCGCCCATCGGCGCCGACCAACCTGACCCTGCATGAGGCCTATGACCTTAATGTGCCGATTGGGTGTGGCGATGCACCGGTGTTTCCCGGCGATGTTTTGGTTGGTGATAAAGACGGTGTTGTTGTTCTTCCGGCGCATCTTGCTGATGAGTTGGCCGAAGAATGTGCCGGTATGGAAAGCTTTGAGGACTTTGTTCTTGAAGAAGTTATGTCAGGCAAGCCGATCATTGGTCTTTATCCGGCAACCAAGGATGAAACCAAGGTCAACTTTGAAGCATGGCGCAAAAAGAACGGTCGCTAAGGCTTAATTGTACTGCCGGAAAAAATACAAAAGCCGCTCCAAAACGGGGCGGCTTTTTTGTGGTTTGGGCTCGACATCGCGTTGAGTGTTAGGTGTTGGTACCTGCCTTGAACATGTTTTCGTCATGACGCAGCAGGCTTTGACCAATTGCCCCTTGAAGGGCCAGATCCTTATCCCATGCCAGATGGACGATTTCCGGGCCGCGGTGCAATTCGGGGACTTGCGCGAGATGCAGTCCGCGTTGCAATTCCGGCGCCATCAGGTCATAGGCCCGTGCGCCTGACCCGGTGATGAAAATCCGTTTGGGACCAAACAAGGCAATCAGATTGGCAATGCCATATCCAAGAACCTTGCCGGCATGCCGAAACAGATCCGCAAGGTCTTCGTTGCCAGCCCGTGCACGGGCGACCAGATCCATCATTTGTTCTTCGCTGGGATGTAGGCTGTTGGCATCGGCCAAGTCAATCAGGCCAAGCGCATCGCGTAAAATGGCGTAATCACCTATATATGCCTCAAGACATCCGCGTCGCCCGCAATTACACAGCGGACCATCGGGCTGATACTTCATATGACCGAATTCGGCGGCGGTGCCAAAATGGCCGTTATAGACATTGCCATTTAACACCAGCCCCATGCCAATGCCATATCCCAGCATGATTACGGCAAAATCGCCACCGCCATGCAATGTGGTGTTCTGGGTGATGGCTGTGGCAATACAGTTGGCGTCATTGGACATTTGCACAACTCCACCATAGCGTTCGCTTAACGGTCGGGTAATGGCAATTTGACGATGACGCAGGGCAGGCGACCAGATGATTTCACCGCTGTTGCTATCGGTAACGCCTTGTACTGCGACGCTGATGCCGACTGGCGGGTGTGTGATGATGTCACTGTTATCTTTGATGAAGCTGTCAATCAGCGTGATCAGGGTGTCAATCAGTTGCCGGTCGGTTAAATCACGGGTTTTGATGCTGTGTTCGGTGTTGCGTTCGATTTCGCCTTTGAAATTGCCCAGTGCGATCTCGATCAGATTGATTGTCAGCTTGACGCCAATGACGCAGGCCGCACCGGGGACCAGATCAAGCAGCACCTTGGGGCGACCGCGTGTTGTGCCATGTGTGCCATTGGCGTTGGTCGTGCCATTACCATTAACCGCACCATGTGCTGTAGCCTGACTTTCCTGCACCAGCCCTTGTGTCATCAGATCGGCGGTCAACGACGTGACGGTTGCGGGGCTTAATCCCGTGGCCGTGCCTATATCAATGCGCGCGGCCGGGCCATGAATACGCAGATAGCGCAGGATGGCGATCTGGGATGGTTGACGCGGGGTATCGCTTTCGGTGCGACGGCTCATGCGGGGGGCCTGCTTTCAGGTGTCAGTGGCAAGACGGGGCGGATAAAACTGTCCGCACCCCGTCTTGCTGATATGGGCATTTTTTATCCCGTTTTGGCAAGGGGATAGAAAATCGCAAAGTGCCGCAGCAAATTGCCCAGCCTTAAAGCAAACCACGTGCGGCAAGGTTGGTCATAAGGGCGGTGATCCCGAACTGCCAAGGATTTATCACGTCCGAGCGATCCACCTGATTGACCAGTTTTCCAAGACTTGGCGTGGCAATGGTAACAAGGTCGCCCATCTCGTGGGTAAATCCTTTGCCCGCACCGCCTCGGTCATCTGTCGGGGCAAACATGGTGCCCAAAAACAGCATAAAGCCATCCGGGTACTGGTGATGTTTGCCAATCGCCTGTGACACAAGGCTTTCGGGGGATCGGCTGATCTGGCTCATTGAGCTTACCGCATCAAGGTGATAGCCATCCGGGCCATCGACAGCCATCGCAAGATCAGCACCTTTAACCGTTTCAAGGGTGAAGCTATCATTAAACAGGCGGATGAATGGCCCGATCGAGCACGACCCGTTGTTGTCCTTTGCCTTGCCCAGCAAAAGGGCAGATCGGCCTTCGACATCGCGCAGGTTGACGTCATTGCCAAGGCTGGCACCGACGATTTTTCCCTGTGATGTGACCGCCAGAACGACCTCGGGTTCCGGGTTGTTCCATGTTGAAATCGGATGCAGGCCAACATGCGCGCCATGACCAACGGCGGACATAGCAGGCGACTTGGTGAAGATTTCCGCATCCGGGCCAATGCCAACTTCGAGATACTGTGACCATGCGCCTTTTTCGATCAGGACCTTTTTGATATCGGCGGCTTTTTCCGATCCCGGTTCGATCTGTGACAGGTCATCGCCGATGATACCGGTGATTTCGGTGCGAATTTGATCGGACTTACTGGCATCCCCACGGGCCTGTTCTTCGATCACGCGTTCCAGCAGGCTGGCAACGAATGTGACACCACTCGCCTTGATCGCCTGCAAATCATTGGGGCTGAGGAGATGGGCAGTGTTTTTGTCAGCACCCGGTTTTGACTGTGCGAGAACATCTTCAAGGGCGCCAACGATGGGGAAGTTTGCCGGACGCGCCAGTTTGCCAACAAGATCGCCGATTTCAAGAAGCTGGCTGACGGTTGGGGCGATGCTGCTGATGTCGCGCAATTTATCGCCATCAACCAGTACCGGTGTTGGCCCGGAAACGCGCGGATCCCATATGCGTCCAATCAAAATGGCATGGTTGGCGTCATCTGGCAGAATGTCATTGAGGTTGGTTGGGAAGCCGTTGGTCATAAGAGTGTCTCGCTTGTCTGGGTGTTGGTCGCGTTGGTGGCGCCCGGTCCGGCCAAATGCAAAAGATGTTCGGGCATCTTGCCCAAAATGATCATGCCAAGAACATCATCATGGGTGACATCTTCTGTTCTGACACTGCCGACCAGTTTGCCGTTTTTCATCACATGAAGGCGATCAGAGAGATCAAATACATCATGAAGGTCGTGACTTATCAATAGAATACCAAGCCCGTCATGTTTGAGCTTGTTAATCAGTTCGCAGACCATTTTGGTTTCATGTACCCCAAGTGCGGCGCATGGCTCATCCATGATCAGGACACGTGCTTCAAACAAAAGCGCGCGTGCAATGGCCACCGATTGGCGCTGCCCGCCCGACAAGGCAGACACCGGGGATGTGAATTTCTTGAAGTTCGGGTTCAGGCGGTGCAGGACTTCACGCGCCTTATGTTCCATGGCGGCATCATCAAGGAAACCAAACTTGTCGACAAATTCGCGCCCCAAAAACAGGTTCTGCGTAGCATCAAGGTTATCGGCAAGGGCAAGGTTCTGATAGATCGTCTCGATGTTATTGTCACGTGCATCACGCGCATTTTCAATTTTGGCTTCCTTGCCGTCGACGACGATTTGCCCGGTATCAGCCTGATAGGCCCCTGACAGGATTTTGATCAGGGTCGACTTGCCTGCCCCATTATGGCCAAGTACCCCGACGACCTCGCCGGGATAAAGGTCGATGGAAACGCCATCCACCGCCTTGACCCCGCCAAAGCTGACATGGATGTCGCGCATTTCGACCAGCGGATTTTTATCAGTATTGGTATTATTCATGTCTGGCATATCCGGTCTCCTTACGCGGTCGGGTCGCTATAGCGACGGTGGAAATACTTGTCGCTAAAGACAGCCAGAACAAGAACCAGCCCGATCACGATACTTTGTAGCGACGTATCAACACCCAAAAGCGCCATACCGCTTTGCAGGCTTTGCATTACAAGTGCGCCGATGAGGGCCCCGTAAATCGTACCGACACCCCCGGCAAGCGACGTGCCGCCGATGACAACGGCAGCAATCACACGCAGCTCATCAAGCGTGCCAAGGTCATTGCCAGCTGATTGCAGGCGGGCCGATGATATCGCGGCACTGATGGCGCACAAAACCCCCATCAGGGCAAACACGGCAACGGTCATGCGTTTGACATTGATGCCCGCCAGTTCGGCTGCCTGCGGATTGCCGCCAATCGCGAAGATATACCGTCCAAAACGGGTGCGCTTGACAACAACTGTCAGGACAATCGCAACCAGGGCAACGATCAGAAGCGGAATAGCAATGCCGTGCGAGATTTCGATATTTTCCGGGGTCACCGGGATGCCCTTGTTCTCAAGAATGCGCTCGGCAGCACGGGTCGGCAGGTGATAGGCGTTTAAGGTCGTGATAACGGCTAAAACCAGTCCGGCCTTGACGATGGTATTGGTGTATTCTGCCCAAATCGGCTTGACCGGAAAATCAAAAGCTAGGCGGCGGCGACGGTCCATGATGGCGACATATATGATGGCCGCAATGGCAACCGCAGCAACGATCCAGCTCCATGTTGCGCCAATCGTGCCTTCGATCCCGCCGCCCAGTAAAATGAAATTCTGATCAAGCGGGGCAACGGTACGCCCTTGCGTAACCCACCATGCTGACCCACGCCAGACCAGAAGTCCGCCAAGGGTAACAATAAAGGCAGGTACGCCGAGATAGCCAACAGCAAGTCCCTGTATCCCACCGATGGCAGCGCCAACCGCAATGCCGATCAAAAGGGTAAGGGCCCACGTCATCGGGTGATTGTAATCAAGGAATTGCGGGAGAAAATCGGTTTGAACAACACCCATGATCATCGCCAGAACGCCAAGGATCGCCCCAACGGAAAGGTCGATATGGCGGGTGACGATAATCAGAACCATGCCGCAGGCCATAACAGCCACAGAGGCCGTCTGAACTGATAGGTTAAAGATATTACGCGGGGTGATAAAGCGCCCGCCCGATGCGATATCAAAACCGACCCATATGATCAGCAGGACGAAAGCCAGACCGATCAGTCGGCGGTCGACTTCCATTTTCGAAAGCAGTCGTGACATGAAAAAGCTCGTAAAGCAGCGGGGCCGACGTGCTGTATTCTGCGCATGGATACAGCTGTCGGCCCCGGGTTAAGCAAGGTCGGAGGAAACTGGCTGCCTTAGTTGCAGGCAGCTACCTTGCCGCTCGAAACGCCTTGGCAAACGACGTCTTTTGAAACCCAGCCAGCATCAATCACGAGATCAAGTTTGTTCTGGGTAATCGCAACCGGATCCAGGAAATAGGATTTCATGGTAACACCGTTCGGGCTTTCCCAGTCGGCTGTGCCGTCAACATCACCAAGTTTGGTACCACCTGCCAGTTCAACAGCGATTTCAGCCGCGCGCTTGCCAAGAAGGCGGGCATCTTTCCAAACCGAAACCGTCTGGGTGCCAAGAGCAACGCGGTTCAGTGCGGCATGATCGCCATCCTGACCGGAAACCGGGATGCCCTGCATGCCCTGTGCAGAAAGTGCTGCGACAACGCCACCGGCAGTGCCATCGTTAGAAGCAACAACCGCATCAACCTTGTTGTCGGCCGCGGTTAGGAACTGTTCCATGTTGCGCTGTGCAATTGTTGGCTGCCAGCTATCGGTATAGGCTTCGCCAACAACCTTGATATCACCTGAATCTATCGCAGCCTGAAGAACTTCAAGCTGTCCTTCATGGAGAAGATTGGCATTCGGGTCGGTCGGTGCGCCTTTGATAAAGACGTAGTTGCCTTTTGGTTGCTCGGCAAAGACGGCTTCGGCCTGAAGGCGACCGACTTCCTTATTGTTGAACGTAATATAATAAGCGCTCGCGTCTTCGATCAGTCGGTCATAGCCAACCACCGGAATGCCTTCGTTCGTTGCCTTCGTTACTGCCGGGCCGATTGAAGACGAGTCTTGGGCCAGAACGATCAGTGCATTCGCACCGCGTGCGATCAGGCTTTCGATATCTGAAAGCTGCTTGGACGGAGAGCTTTGCGCATCGGCACTGATATATTCAGCGCCAGCTGCTTCGAGGGCTGCTTTAATGGCAGCTTCGTCAGTTTTCCAGCGTTCTTCTTGGAAGTTTGACCAGCTAACGCCAACGGTGAGGTCGGCGGCAAAGGCATTTGCCGACATCAATACGGTTCCGGCCAGCATGGCCGTCGAAAGGAGTTTTTTCATCTGTTTCTTCCCTGAATGAGTGTGTCTTTAGGTGACATTTATTTTTGTTGTCGAAAAAATGTTGACGTGAAGAGGTCGCCCTGTCAAATTTTTTTTAGTTATCAAATTAAAAAATATGCTAGTGCCGCAATATATGCCCTAAATTTCTGCATCTTTAGTATAAATCGGGGATTTTGGTAGGTTGCAGTGCAGCATTTAATTTGGGAGCCTAAAATAAAATGAAAAAATGGCAGGGAACGTTATGACAGCGAAATATCACGACATTGATGGCAAGTCGGTTCTTGTGACCGGCGGGGCATCGGGGATTGGTGCATCAATCGTGCGGGCTTTCTGTGCCCAGGGTGCACATGTCGGGTTTATCGACATTGACGATGACGCTGCCCAGAAACTGATTGACTCGATCCGCGAAGATCACGGTGTTGCGCCGGTCTATAAATCACTTGATTTGCGTGATCAGGCGGCAATTCCCGGCGCTGTGCGCGAACTTTCCGCTGCCATCGGGCCTGTTGATGTTCTGGTTAATAATGCCGCACGCGATGATCGCCATCGCCCCGAAGACATTGGGCCAGAGCAATGGCGTGACGGGCTTGATGTTAATTTGAATCATCAGTTTTTCTGTGCCCGTGCTGTGGCGCAAGGCATGCGCGAAAAGGGTGGCGGCAGCATTATTAATTTCAGCTCTGTAAGTTATTTAATGGGACTACCCGATCTGGTGACCTATGAAACGGCAAAGGCTGGCATTATTGGCATGACCCGGGCACTGGCCCGCGACTGGGGGGCGGATGGGATTCGGGTCAATACGGTTATTCCGGGCTGCATCATAACCCAAAGGCAACTTGATCTCTGGATAACGCCCGCCGACGAAGAACGCATTCAGGAGCAACAGTGTGTGAAACGTCGTCTTGTCGGTGATGATGTTGCGCAGATGGTTTTGTTTTTGGCGTCTGACGTTTCATCGGCCTGTTCTTCGCAAAGCTTTATTGTCGATGGCGGTCTTGTCTGATCCGCGATAATCTGACAGCTATACACGCCAACGTTCCGCATTCTTGCCCCGATTGAGATAGACCCACCATGTCACCGACCAATCTGCCTGCCCAGCCCGTCATTATTGACGAAAAAGCCAACCCGTACCGTGATTGTATTCAGGGGTTAGCCAATCAACCGATCACAGTGGTCAGTCTTTTGCGCAGTGCGGTAAATGAAAATCCGACGGTTGCGCGCGATCGGGATTTTTCCGTTCCTGAAATAAAGGATGTGGTTGGTCGTCTGGTGGAAAACCGTCCGCGTATTGCGATCATTGCCGGTGCGCCCGATCATCCTGCCCACCTTCTGGATCGGCCACAGGCGTTGATGGCGGCCATCCGGATCTGGGAAATGGGCGGGGTGCCGTTCCTGTTTCATGTGCCGGTGATTTGTGATGGCACAGCGCAAAACAATATCGGGCAAAGCTATTCACTGGCATCACGCAATCATACGGCTGCCGCAGTAAACATCACCTTTGAAGGTCATAGCTATCACGCGGCCTATGTCATTGCCGGTTGCGATAAATCGCCGGCTGCTGTGGTGGCGGGGCTGGCATCAGCAGATCATGCGCGCGCCTATCGTGGCGATCAGGCCCCGGTCTGGGCAGTGTTTGCACCATCACACGTTCTAAAGGGCGGCGAAATCCCCGATGGGACGCGCAGGTTGCTTGATAAAATTGCATCGGATGCGGATCATGCAGGGCATGATGACTTGGGCGGGGATATCCGCGAAAACATGCGCTATATCCTGCAATGCACGTCCGATGAGGCCTTCGCCGGATTGCTCGAACGGGCACGTTTGCTTGGATTGATTGACGGGGCGATGGAACGGCGCGTCTTGGATGAGCTGGCAACTGCGACCTGTGATTCCAAGGGCGGTATTTGTGCCTTTAATGGCACGGGGAATTCATCGCGCACCATGCTGGCGGCCTTTGGTCTGACGCCGCCGGAACTGGAATTGCTAACCGATGTGCCGCCTTTTGCGGCGGTCGCGGCCGGAGTGGATGCGCTGTTTGGCGTCTTTAATAAACCGGAATATGCGATTGGCAATTTGCTTAAGGCCAATTTTGCCAATTTCGTGCGTGTTCATAATGCCACCGGGTCCAGCAGTAATATGCTGCTGCATTTGCCGTTCATGATGCGCTATGCCGGATTTGATGTCTCGATTGACGATTATCAGGATGTCCGAACCAAAACCCCGGTGCCGGAAATCTTCGCTCATAGCTTAACCGAAAATCGCGATACGTTCGTTTTGGCTCAGCAAATGGCCGAAGGCAAAAATCGCGGCATGGAAAGCATTTATCGCATTCTCAGTGATCTTGGCGTGGCGATGGACCTTGATGCGCCGACGGTTCTTGGCAAGACATGGGGGCAGCGCATTGCCGGACTGGATAATCCGGTCGATGTTACCCTTGGTGATGCATCGGTGATTCGGGCAACGCCGGTCAGGCAGCGATCCGGCGTTGATGTCATCACCGGCAGTTTCTTTGAAAACTGCGCGGTCAAAACATCGGGTATGAGTGACCGGCTGTTATCGCATTTCGATGATCATGTTTTCATCGTGCGCTATTACGAAAATGAACATGTTTGTAATGGTGATTTTGCATCACCCGATCTGGTCACCCGCCTGATGGAAACCGATGGTGTCAGCGAAGAACTGATTGCCGCTGTTGTCCGCCGCAATGGTGGCAACCGTGTTGATATGGATGCCCCCAAGGACATGTTTGAACAAGGGCATCTTTCCTTTGCCTTTGTCATTGGCGGGCAGGGGCCAGAAGCCTATGGCATGCCGGAAATGTTTTCACCGTCACAGAACCTGCGCCATCACCGCATTCTTGAAGCATCCTCGATGCTGATTACCGATGGGCGCTATTCCGGTGTGACCAAGGGGGCCTGTATTGGGCATATGGTCCCCGAAGCCTTCGCGGGCGGTGGAATTGGCTATTTATGTGACGGCGATGTTTTGCGTCTTAATCTGACGTCGCTGACCCTTGATTGGCTTGATCCAAAGGCCTTTATTGAAGGGCGCGAATTGCCAGCCGATCCTAAACTTCAGGCTGATCGGGCTCAAATGTTTGACGCGCGATTTAAACGTATGGAATCCCGTCAGTGCGATATTGCTGCGAGTAATGTGCTCGACGGTATTGGAAACGCCGCGCGTGGGATTGTTCCACCTGCTGTCGACCGGCGGGCTGTTAAAGACTGGCGTTGATCGGCTAACAACATCAGGCTCGGAATCCAAACATGAAAAAGCCCCGGTCTTTAGAAGGCCGGGGCTTTTTTTTGAGTTATCCCATCCGCTCGGATGCGTAGCTTCCCGGGCTTGGCGGGAAGACGATGGTGCGATTGCCGTTGATGAAGGATCGATGGTGGATGTGGGCGTGGACCGCACGGGCCAGCACCTGACTTTCAACGTCACGTCCGATGGATACGTAGTCGGCAGAGTTTTGAGCGTGGGTGATGCGGGCAAGGTCCTGTTCAATGATCGGGCCTTCGTCGAGGTCCGCGGTCACGTAATGGGCGGTGGCCCCGATCAGTTTTACACCACGTTCATAGGCCTGACGATATGGGTTCGCACCCTTAAAGCTTGGCAGGAATGAATGGTGGATATTGATGATCCGGCCACTCATTTTCTTGCAAAGATTATCGGAAAGAACCTGCATGTAGCGGGCAAGAACTATCAGTTCGACGTCGCTATCGGCAACCAGATCAAGAAGCTTCTTTTCGGCTTCGGGCTTGTTGTCCTTGGTCACCGGGATGTGGTGGAACGGAATGTCGTGGTTGACGATGACCTTTTGGTAATCGAAATGGTTCGACACCACGCCGACAATATCAATTGGCAAGGCACCGATTTTCCAGCGATACAAAAGATCGTTCAGACAATGACCAAAACGCGACACCATCAGAAGAACACGCATCTTGTGGTCGCTGTCGTGGAACTGATAGTTCATGCCAAGTTTGGTCGCCGCACCATCAAAGCCACGTGACAGGGTTTCCTGATCAACACCTTCTTCGCTGACGAAGGCGACCCGCATAAAGAACAGACCGGTTTCCATATCGTCGAACTGGGAACTGTCGGTGATGTTACAGCCATGTTCAGCCAAATAGGCGGAAATAGCGGCAACGATCCCGCGTTGGGAGTCACAGGTTACTGTCAGAACGTAGCTTTTCATCTCGTTCGGCCTTCAATTAAACAGTTATTAAAATTGCCCGACCCGGTCCATCGGGGAATGTCGCAGGGGCGGGCAGAAGCATTAAATATCAAGTGTATTTTCGCGTTCCCAGAGCGAGAAATGCGAAACATATGAATTCCACTCTTTCTGCTTGAGGTACGCTTTTGAAACATGATGCTCCGAAGTTCGCCGCAACGTCCAACAAATGGCAATCGAATTCAATTAGATAATACGAGATGTCAATCTTAGTTTGCGCAATTGATTGTTGAAATGTGTTTTTTGGTGATCAAACCTTGTGGTTCCGTGATCTTGGCATATTTCATTGACCAATGATCTGCGGGCGGCTTAAGGCCCGTGGGATTTAAGATCAAAGCAAGGAGCCTTATCACGATGACCAAGCTGAATGTCACCACCCCGGACGGTTCATTTGATGCCTATGTCGCCATGCCAACGACATTACCCGCACCTGTTGTCGTTGTTATTCAGGAAATATTTGGCGTCAATGCGGTGATGCGTGACATTGCCGACGATTATGCCAAGCAGGGCTATATCGCCGTCTGTCCCGATCTTTTCTGGCGGATTGAGCCGGGCATCGACATCACTGATAAGTCCGAAGCCGAATGGAAGCAGGCATTTGGCTATTATCAGTCGTTTAATGTTGATAAGGGTGTCGAAGACATTTCGGCAACCATGAAGGCCGCCCGCAGCCTTGAGGGGGCGAATGGCAAGGTTGGTGTGGTTGGCTTCTGTCTTGGTGGGTTGTTGACGTTTCTGTCGGCAACACGCACCGATGGCGATGCGTTTGCGGCATATTACGGTGGGGGCATGAGCAATTACATGAATGAAGCGGACAACATCAAAAATCCGCTGATTGTTCATCTGGCCGGTAATGATGAGTTTATTCCGACCGAGGCACAGGACGTTATCAAGGAAGCTCTTGGGGACCATGACCTGACCGAGCTTCATTTTTATCCGGGCCGTGATCATGCCTTTGCCCGTAAGGGTGGCGCGCATTACGACAAAACCGATGCCGATACCGCCAATGCCCGGACAGCAGAATTCTTTGAAGCCAATCTGGCTTAAATACGTTGCACGTTAGATGCAAAGCAAGAAGGGCTGCGAAAATCGCAGCCCTTCTTTATGTATATGTCCTCGGACACGGCTTACTTAGTCAACGCACCGATCAGTTTATCAAGGAACACTTCGCATCGGCCAAGCTGATCAAGTTCGATGAATTCGTCGGGTTTGTGGGCCTGTTCAATGTTGCCCGGGCCGCAAACCACCGTGGGAATTTCGCCCATGGCGGAAAAGACGCCGGCTTCTGTGCCAAAGCTGACCTTGCCGGTTGTGTTCGCACCGGTTAGCGCCATGACCAGTTTGGTGACTTCTTCGTCATCGCCGGTGGCAAGGCCAGGCATGTCGGATACGACTTCGATTTTAACGCCAACATCGTCGTAGGTTTCACGCATTTCCGGGATCAGGGTGTTGTCGAGATAATCGAAAATCTGTCCTTTAAGTTCCATGCGGTCATGGTTGGGCAGATTACGAAATTCGAAATCAACAAAGCAGTTTTGCGGGATAATGTTGAGCTGTGTACCACCGTTGATCACGCCGGAATGAAACGTGGTGTGATTGGGCACGAAATCATCATCATGCGGGCCCTCATCGCGGCATGTGCGGCCAAGCTGGCGCAGGAAAACCACGAATTGGGACGCAAACTCGACAGCATTAACGCCTTCGCCCGGAAGCGACGAATGCCCGGACCGCCCGGTGAAATGCGCACGCGCCGAATATTTGCCCTTATGCTGGGTGATGACCTTCATTTCGGTCGGTTCACCGACAATGCACATGGCTGGTTTGTGCGGCAGATTATTGATTGCTTCCACCAAGCTGGGCACACCAAGGCAGCCGACTTCTTCATCGTAAGTGAATGCCAGATGGATGGGGACGCGAAGATCGGCATTTTTAAAGGTTTCGGCCTTGGCCAAAAGACAGGCCAGAAAACCCTTCATGTCACATGATCCACGGCCATAAAGCCGATCGTCGCGGATGTCGATGGTGTAGGGATCAGATGCCCAATTCTGGCCTTCGGTCGGGACCACGTCGCTATGCCCGGATAGGATTACACCGCCATCAACCTTTGGCCCAATCGTCGCATAGAGATTGGCCTTGGTGTTGCTATCATCGCGCACGACAAGGCAATCATAACCAAGCGGTTCAAGATATGCTTTGATCTCTTCAATCAGGGCCATGTTTGGGGTCATGCTGACCGATGGGTGGGCAATCAGTTTGCGGCACCAGTCAAGGGTGGCTTCTGACGGGGCAAGGGTGTTGGGGGCGGTGGTCATTCGACGAATTGTTCCTTTAGGATGCGTTCTTCAAGGTTATGTTCCGGATCAAACATCAGTCTGATTTTCATGCTGCGGTCTTCGACGATCTTAACGCGCGAAACATCGCGGACCTCGGTATAGTCGGCCACGGCTGAAACCGGGCGCTTTTCCGGGTTTTGAACTTCAAAAACAACTTCAGCACCATGGGGTAAAAGTGCACCACGCCAGCGACGCGGACGAAACGGACTGATCGGGGTCAGGGCCAAAAGGCCGCTTCCCATCGGCAGGATCGGACCATGCGCCGACAGGTTATAGGCAGTACTGCCTGCGGGGGTGCACACCAAGGCGCCATCACATACCAGTTCGGGCAGTCGTTCAACCCCGTCGACCTTGATGCGCAATTTTGCCGCCTGACGGGTTTCACGTAAGAGCGATACCTCGTTAATTGCCAGCGCACACATGCTTTCGCCGCTGACGGTGTGGGCTTCCATCTGCAGGGGGTGGAGCTCGACCGTCTGGGCTTCTGCGATGCGTTCGGGCAGATCGATTTCCCGAAATTCGTTCATCAAAAAGCCGACAGTTCCACGGTTCATGCCATAGATCGGAACCTTGCGACCCATATAACGGTGCAGGCTTTCGAGCATGAAGCCGTCGCCACCAAGGGCAACGATGACGTCTGCCTTGTCAGGCGGGATATGGCCGTAACGGTGTTTCAGCCGATACATCGCATCTTGGGCGATTTTGGTTTCGGCTGCGACAAAGGCGATGGAATCCGTTTGCATCTGCTTCCCGACGGGTAATTCACGCAAAACCCCAAGGGGCTATCGCCAACAATAGAGTACGCTTTGCTTTGAATTGCAAGGGTCTGCGTGGTGCAACGGGGCATGTGACGTGTGGTGGTTCACCTTATAAACAAGCTGGTTGATCTTGGCGGGAAAACAGAGGAACCTGAGATTCTTGTTCATTTGCCAAGTTAGTATGTCGTATGACCAAATCGCCCTTTAGCATTTCATCTGCTCTTTCGCGGATTTCCCGCCCCGACAACAGTCAGGATGATGCGGGCACGGCACTTGATCTGACGCCTGAGACGGCTCTTGTGCCAAAGCGGGTGCGTAATCCCGATGAAACCCGGCAAAAGCTTTTGGACGCGGCATTTGGTGAAATTCGCCGCGCCGGGTTTGGCGGGGCATCGATCAATAATATTCTCGATCATAGTGGTGTAACCAAAGGTGCGCTGTACCACCACTTTTCCGGCAAGGCCAAGCTGGTGAATGCCGTGATCGAGGAATGCCTTCCAGGATATGTTGATACGGTCTGGCTGAATGAGCTTGAAAACGCCGAAGATATTTTGCCCATCCTGATGGAGCAGGTTGACCGGCTTAGCGGTGATAATGCCCCGGAGCTTCTTGAGGGCGGCTGCCCGCTCGCACGGCTGGCGTCGGGTGCGGGGGAGCTTGATGAAAGTTTACGCAAACGTATTGATGGTGTGTACCGTTATTGGCGGCGTGGGCTGGCATCCCATATCGGCAAGGCACAGTTTAACAAAACCGTGCGAACAGATGTTGAGCCGTCGTCTGTGGCAGAATTCCTGATTGCTACCCTGCATGGTTTCCTGACCCGGCCCCCGGCCTTGCGCAATCTTGAAACCCAGGATGCCTTTGCGCGCGAATTTGCCCGTTATCTGAATAACCTGCGCCCGGCGGGATGATTCCCTGATTTGAATGCAGTAGGGATGGCAGGGTTTCGTCGATATCTAAATTGAACAAAAATAAAATGTATAATTAGTTTTATTGACATTTTTATCTGCGTGATTACATCTCTTCTACAGATTTATGACACTCTTGAAATATGGAGACAGGCCCCATGCGTTCTCTCATTCTTTCTGCGGTTGCCGCAGCCGCATTTGTTTTTGCCGGTAGTGCTGCTCAGGCTGAGCGTCTGACCGAAAAGCCACTGGTGGATTCCAACTGGGTTGAAGCAAACCTTGATAACCCGACGTTAGTTGTTGTTGATATCCGTTCAATGACCAAAGAGGGCAGCCCCTATGATGCCGGTCACATTCCCGGTTCGGTTTATGCGCCTTATGGTAAATTTGGCTGGCGTGCGAAGGTCGACAATGTTGTTGGCATGCTGCCACCCGTCGACGTGATTTCAGGTCGTATTGGCGCACTTGGCATCGATAACGACAAACAGGTTGTTGTCGTCCCGGCGGGGCAGAACAGCTCCGACTTTGGTGCTGCGACACGCGTGTATTGGACATTTAAGGTGCTTGGCCATGATGCCGTGACCATTCTTGATGGCGGCCAGCGCGCCTGGCTTGCTGCGGGGAAGGCTGTGTCCAAAGACGCTGTGGCGCCGACCAAAGTTGCCTTTAACGCCAACTTCCGTCCGGAACTTCTGGCATCCGCTGATGACGTTGCCAAGGCGCAAGCCAATGGAGTTGCCCTGATTGATGCGCGACCAGAGTCACAGTTTAAAGGGGATGCAAAAAGCGGTGTTGTTGCCCGTAATGGTGCCATTCCGGGGGCAAAAAACATTTCCCAGTCGAAGTTTTACAGCGATCAGGACGGTGCCTTTGTCGCATCTGATACGATTGCGCAACTGGTCGGTGATGCCGGCGTTTCGTCCGATGCCAAGGAAATCACCTATTGCAATACCGGCCATTGGGCATCGGTTGCATGGTTTGGTCTTTCCGAAGTTATGGGCAATAAGAACACAGCCATGTATGATGGTTCCCTGACCGAATGGGCTGCTGATCCAAGCCGCGAAATGGTGATCCCGGAATAATCGGGATTTTTCAGGCACTGCTATTTGCCAGATCATGTCGGACGGAACCGGGCAGGCCCTGGTTCCGTTCGCATTTGTGGAATTCATTTAACGTTATTGAGCGTCACCATGTCTGAAACGACACTTTCTGCGCGCCCGACCAAACCGGGTTTTGATTTTGACAGGGGCCCGGCCTTGGTCACTGCCATCCTGTTTATCCTTGCAGGCGTTGCGATTGCCCAGGCGGTCGATCTGCATCAGGCCGTGCTTTACGGTCTTGGCGGGCTGCTGGGCGTTTCGCTATACCATGCATCCTTTGGCTTTACGGGCGGTTGGCGCCGTTTTTCGGTCGAGAAGCGCGGACGTGCGATGCGCGCGCAGCTTTTGATGGTCGGCGTTGCGGCGGCGGCCTTTATCCCGATGCTGGCCCTTGGAAGCCCACTTGGAAACCCGATTGTTGGCGCGGTTGCACCTGTTGGCACCTCGGTCTTGATCGGGGCGTTTATGTTCGGTCTTGGCATGCAGCTTGGGGGTGGTTGCGGGTCGGGTACATTGTTCACCGTGGGCGGTGGCAGTGCGCGCATGTTACTCACCCTTGTTTTCTTTATCATCGGTGCAGTGGTTGGCACCGCCCATTTGCCGATGTGGCTTGAACTGCCATCTTTGCCACCGATTAGCTTGGGTCGTGAATTTGGCATCGGCGGTGGTCTTGCGGTGACGTTTGCCGGTTTGGTGCTGATCGCACTTTTGACGGTGATTGTTGAAAAACGCGCGCACGGGTCACTTGAAGCATCGCCAATCGCGCAGCACAGTAATCTTACCCGTCTTTTCCATGGGCCGTGGCCGATGGTTTGGACCGGGTTGCTGTTGGCGGGGCTTAATGTTGCAACCCTTTTGATTGCCGGTCATCCGTGGTCGATCACGTTTGGTTTTGGCCTTTGGGGGGCTAAGATTGCCCAGTTCGCCGGGGTTCCGGTGGAAACATGGGAGTTCTGGAATTGGGCAGGCCCGGCAAAGGCATTGGGCAACTCGGTTCTGGCCGACACTACATCGGTGATGAACTTCGGCATCGTTATCGGCGCAGCCTTTGCGGCTGCCCTTGCGGGTAAGTTTGCACCGAAAGTCAGTGTGCCGTTGGCGTCGCTTATGGCGGCGGTCATTGGCGGGTTGCTGATGGGGTATGGTGCGCGTTTGGCGTTTGGCTGCAACATCGGCGCGTTCTTTAGCGGTATCGCATCGGGTAGCCTGCATGGCTGGTTGTGGTTTGTACTGGCGTTTGCCGGCAGTTGGGTCGGTATTGCCCTGCGTCCCGTGTTTGGAATGGATGGTTTTCGGAAATGAGCGAGAAAAACACACTTCTGTTTGGGGCGGTCTTCCTTGCTGCGACGGGGGCGGTCGCACTCGACCATTACAGTCATACAGCAAACATCCCAGCGATCGCCAACCCCGCCCCGGGCAAGCTTCCGGCCGCGGGGAGTAATCCGTGTGCTGCTAATCCTTGTGGCGCGAATCCATGTGCAGCCAACCCGTGTTCTGCAAATCCATGTGGCGCGGGATATAATCCTTGTGCGGCTGCGCCGTGTGGGGCGAATCCCTGTGCTGCATACAACCCATGTTCGGCGGGTAACCCTTGTTCTGTGGCAAACCCATGTGCCGCCTATAATCCATGTGGGGCGAACCCATGCGCTGCTGGTGGGGTAAATCCTTGCGGTGCGAATCCATGCACAGCAAACCCGTGCGGGGCAGGGAATCCATGTGCTGCTTATAACCCTTGTGCGCCGTCAACGGCCAATCCATGTGCTTCTGCCAGCCCTTGTGGGGCATATAATCCATGCGGCGCGGCAAATCCGTGTTCGGTGAATTAGCGGTTGAATGCTATGGTTTATGCGCCCGGTGGCACTGTTGCGCCGGGTCGGAGCGGATAAAACTCTGATCTTGCATGAATATGACGTTTGACAAGCGGTGAAAACTCTGTGCATGGTGTCTTCGATATTTGATCGCTCCAGAAGCGTAGAGGGAACGAAAGTTCCACACTGTTGAGTGATTGTCGGAAGAACGTATTGAAGTATCCAGCTACGCGGATGCTTCCTGAACTACAAGGCGCAGACCTGATTACTATATTTTACCGGGATTTTTCCCAGCTGTCTGCAGCCCAACAATTACGAGTTACCCTTATTTGACCCAGTTTTCCGAACTCGGCCTGGCCGAGCCGGTTCTTCGTGCACTAGCGCATGAAGGCTATGATGTGCCCACCCCAATTCAGGCGCAGTCCATTCCGTCCCTGCTACAAGGCAAGGACCTGCTTGGTATCGCTCAGACCGGTACCGGCAAGACGGCAGCTTTCGCGTTGCCGATTCTTGATCGCCTTTCGAAATCCGAAGGCCGTACTCCCAAAGGTTCCTGCCGTGTGCTGGTTCTGGCCCCGACGCGCGAACTAGCCGCGCAGATCGGTGACAGCTTCCGTGCCTATGGCCGTTTCTTGAACGTCCGCGTTGCTGTGGTCGTTGGTGGTGTTGCGCCTGGTCCGCAGATCAAGGCTATTGTACCGGGTGTTGAGGTGCTTGTCGCCACGCCGGGTCGTTTGCTTGATCACGTTGATAGCGGAAAGCTCAGCCTGTCCCACGTGGATGTGGTTGTGCTTGATGAAGCTGACCATATGCTTGATCTCGGCTTCTTGCCGCCGATCAAACGCATTGTCAAAATGCTCCCCAAAAAGCGTCAGAACCTGTTCTTTTCGGCAACCATGCCCGGCCAGATTGGCCAGTTGGCAGGCGATATGCTGTCAGATCCGGTGAAGGTGTCGGTAACCCCGGTTTCCACCACGCAAGAACGTGTCGAACAATCGGTTTACCTGATTGAGCGCACCCGCAAGCGTCAGCTTTTGGCCGAGCTTCTTGATAATCCTGCATTCAAACGCACATTGGTCTTTACCCGGACCAAACGTGGTGCTGATCGTGTTGCCCGTCATCTTGAGGCAAACAAGATCAGTGCAGCAGCCATTCATGGTAATAAAAGTCAGAACCAGCGTGAACGCGCCCTGAACGCCTTTAAGGACGGTCAGATTGGTGTGCTGGTGGCAACCGATATTGCTGCACGTGGTATCGATGTTGACGGCGTGACCCACGTTGTGAACTTCGAACTGCCGAATGTGCCTGAAAGTTATGTCCACCGTATCGGCCGTACGGCCCGTGGTGGTGCCAGTGGTTCCGCGATTGCATTTTGTGATGCAGAAGAGCGCGGCCTGCTGCGCGATATCGAACGCAATACACGCCAGACGATCCCCGTGATTGACCGTCGTGATGCCAAGGCCGCAGCCGAACAGGCAGCTGATCCTGAAGATGCACGTGATGCCAATCGCGGTCGTCGTTCAAGCGGTGGTGGTCAGTCACGCGGTAACGGTGGTCGTGGTGCTGGTACAAATGGTCGTGGAAGCGGCCGTGGCAATGGTGGCGGAAATCGTCAGGCTGCTTCTGGTCGTAATGACCGGTCCGAGCAGCGTGCTTCTGGTCCGCGTCGCGAACGTGATGATGCCGGCCCGGCAGCGCCGCGTCGTGATGCCGAAGCTCGCACCAACGCCAACGCAGGCACAAATGACAAAGCCGCCGCAAACCCGGCTTTGGAAAAATCGAAAAGTCGTTACAAAGGCGGGATCAGTTCCAAGCCAGCGAACGGCCGTGGTAACGGCACTGGAAACGGTGCTGGTCAAACTGATAGTCGCAAGCGCCCAGCCAAAAAGGTCGATTCCAACGGGAACGTCCGTGATGGCGCGCAGAACGGCAATGCAATTTCTTCCGGTCTGTCCTTTATGGGCAGCACGGAAGAACGCCGCGCGAATGGCAACGGGGCCAATGGCCGCGGAAATGCCAATCCGCAAGGCAAGCGCGGCGGTGCAAACCGCAATCGCAATCATCGTGGCCCACAATCTGGCGGGCAGCCGGGTGGTGCAGGCCGCAACAAACCTTCCGATAATCAGAGAAGTCGCGAACGCGTCTGATTTGATTATCGAACAAAGATAGGCGCACCCAAGCGGGGTGTGTCAAAACGCCAATCAATACTCGATAAGGAGATTTAAAGATGGCAACAGGTACCGTTAAATGGTTCAACGCAACTAAAGGTTTTGGTTTCATTCAGCCGGACGAAGGCGGAAATGACGTATTCCTGCACATCAGCGCCGTTGAACGCGCTGGTATGGGTCACCCGCAGGAAGGCGACAAAATCAATTACGAACTGCGTACCGACTCACGTTCGGGCCGCGTTTCGGCTGACGACCTGACGGCTGCTTAATTCGGCTTGCCATTCCGTGTGAATGGCACCGAGTTAAACGAAGTTAAGTGAAACCCCCATCCGGGAAGCCGGGTGGGGGTTTTGCTTTAGGGGCGTAAAAAAGCGATCTGTGCTCTGGTCGCAGCACTTAATACATGAAAGTGCATGGCATCGCGCGCGCCGGAAGGATTGTGTTCACGAACAAAACGCAAAACCTGTTCGTGTTCTGATAAAGGGGCTGCTATGGCGGTCGCGTTGGCGAAAGGCAGCATCTGGTTTTCGTGAATGATATGTGCGGCTGGATGCATGGCGTCGGCAAACATCGGGTTGCCCGATGCGGCCAGAAGAATCTCGTGAAATTCCGTATCGGCGGTGGCCGCCGCAATCAGGTCATCGCCATCAAGCGCATTGCGCATATCGCTGATGCTGACTTCTAGCGCTGCCAGATGTTCGTTGGTGCGCATCTGGGCGGCAAGGCCTGCGACATAGGGTTCGATAGCTAACCTGAACTGATAGACTTGTGCTGCCTGCTGGTTGCGGTGCTGATCAAGCGGGATGTGGGTTTTGCGGTCGGCGACGAAGACGCCTTTGCCTGCATGGGTGTGAACCATGCCCAGAGCTTCGAGTGTGGCAAGTGCCTCGCGCAGGCTGGTGCGGCTAATGCCAAGCTCCGCGGCAAGGCTGCGCTGGGCGGGCAGGGCCTCACCTGCCTTTAACTCCCGACGTTTGATCAGGTTTCGAATGTCTCGTGCGGCCCGTTCTGGCGCTGTTTCACTGCGTTTCATTTGCATCCTTGCATCTGGTCAGACCAGTTGAGTGTCTTTTCTATCCTAAAATTCCCGGTTTTCCGATGAATAACTGTTTATAAGAGCTGAATTTATGCTGAAGAACAAAATATTCATAGACATTAGATGAATAAATATGCAGTTTTATATTTAGGTTAAAAAATATGCAAAATTCTCTTGGCAAAACGGGTAGAGGCAAATGAAACAGTTCTTGAAAGTGGCCGTCGCCGCGGCGACGATATTGACAGCTCCCTTGGGGGCTGCTTGGGCAGGCGCGCTTGATACCATTGCTGAGGCGGGTGTCTTGAAAGTTGCGGTTCCGCAAGACTTTCCGCCTTTTGGTACGGTTGGCACAGACATGCAACCAAAAGGCTATGACATTGATATGGCGGCACTGATTGCCGAGAATCTTGGTGTGGAGTTGGAGCTTGTCCCGGTCGCGTCAAGCAACCGTATTCCGTATCTGACCACCGGCAAGGTGGATCTGGTGATTTCCAGTCTTGGCAAAAACCCGGACCGCGAAAAGGTCATTGATTTTAGTGACCCATATGCACCGTTCTATAATGGTGTTTTTGGTCCGGCGGATTTTTCAGTCGAGAAGGCTGAGGATCTTTCGGGCATGTCGGTCGGTGTAACCCGTGGGGCGATTGAGGATCTTGAGCTTTCGAAAATTGCGCCGTCGGATGTTGATATCAAACGCTACGAAGATAACAACGGCACGATTTCGGCATTCCTGTCGGGCCAGGTTGACCTGATTGCCACCGGAAATGTGACGGCGGCAGCAATCATTGAACGTGATCCGCCGCGTAAGCCAGAGCCGAAATTCCTGATCAAAAACTCTCCTTGCTATGTCGGTTTGAACAAAGATGAAGCCGCCTTCAAGGAAAAGATCAATGAGATCATTGCTGCATCAATTGCGGATGGCAGCCTCAATGAGATTGCCGTGAAATGGCTTGGTATTCCGTTGCCGAAAGAACTCTAGGCATTTTGACCTGACGGAAGGGGATCGTTGCAGATCAATGGCATATGCATTCGACTTTGGCGCCATCGTGCCGCGTTGGGAATTACTGTTGGACGGTGCCATTCTGACCACCGAGCTGACAGTTATTGGGGCAGTGGTTGGCGTTGGGCTGGGCATCATGGGGGCGTGGGCGCGTGCGTCACGCACCCCGGTGATCAGCCAAATTGTCGGCGTTTATGTTGAGTTGATCCGCAACACCCCGTTTCTGATCCAATTATTCTTTATCTTTTTTGGTCTTCCTGCGTTGGGCGTCAAGCTGACGGAGTTTCAGGCCGCTGTATTGGCGATGATTGTCAATCTCGGTGCCTATTCGACCGAGATTGTCCGCGCGGGCATTCAGGCGGTGCCACACGGGCAACTAGAAGCCGCGCAAAGTCTTGCGATGAACAGGCTACAGATTTTTCGCTATGTGATCATCCTGCCTGCGCTTCAGAAAATCTGGCCGGCACTTTCCAGTCAGATCGTGATTGTGATGTTGGGATCTTCTGTTTGTTCGCAGATTGCCGCCGAAGAGCTGACCTTTGGGGCGAACTATATTCAGGCTCTTAATTTTCGTGCGTTCGAAGTTTATTTCATCGTGACCGGTATTTATCTGGTGATGTCGATCCTGCTTCGGATGGTGCTGAGGGTTCTTGGCAACTATCTGTTTGAACGGCGGCGTCATGTCTGAATTTTCAAATTGGGATATCATTTATAATCTTTTGATGGCTGCGCGCTGGACAGTGTTGCTATCCCTGACTGCTTTTGTTCTGGGTGGTTTGGTTGGCCTGTTACTTTTAATGGCCTGCACGGCAGGGGGCGTATGGGTAAAGGGGCTTGTTCGCTGTTATGTCGAACTGTTTCAAGGCACGCCGCTTTTGATGCAGCTGTTCATTGTTTTCTTCGGGTTGCCGCTTATTGGGCTGGACATATCCCCCTGGATGGCGGCGATGCTTGGGTTAACATTGTTCACAAGCGCATTCCTGACCGAAATCTGGCGTGGGTGTGTCGAGGCTATTGGTAAGGGGCAGTGGGAAGCATCGACCAGCCTTGGCATGAAGTTTACTCAGCAAATGCGCTACATCATTTTGCCGCAGGCCATGCGCATTGCGGTTCCCCCGACGGTCGGGTTCTCAGTACAGGTGGTTAAGGGAACGGCGGTTGCATCAATCATTGGCTTTGTCGAACTGACCAAGGCGGGCACCATGATTACCAATGCGACTTACGCCCCCTTCACCGTTTATGGCTTTGTCGCTGTAATGTATTTTTTGATTTGTTATCCGCTGTCACTTTTTGCCCGTCACCTCGAAGGGAAGTTTCGTCATGTCGCTCGTTGAATTACATGCCATCCATAAAAGTTTTGGCGAGCTACAAGTCCTTAAGGGGATCAACCTTTCAATTGATGAGGGGCAGGTGATCGCGCTGATTGGCAAAAGCGGATCTGGCAAAAGCACGCTTTTGCGGACGATCAATGGGCTTGAAGTCATTGATGATGGTGCCATCATGGTTGACGGCAAGAAAATCAGTGATCGCGATGCCGATCTTCTGGGATTGCGTCTGCAGGTCGGCATGGTGTTTCAGCAGTTCAATCTTTTCCCGCATTATACCGCGCTTGAAAACGTGATGCTGTCGCCACAGGTGGTCAAAAAGCAATCGAAGACCGATGCCAGGAAAGTCGCAGAAGAAATGCTGATCAAGGTCGGTTTGGCCGACAAGATGATGCATTATCCGGACCAGCTTTCGGGTGGGCAACAGCAACGCGTAGCCATCGCGCGGGCACTTGCCATGAAGCCCAAGGTTCTTTTGTGTGACGAGGTCACATCCGCACTTGATCCCGAACTGGTTAACGAGGTGCTGGCGGTCGTGCGGCAACTGGCAGAAGAGGGCATGACTCTTGTCATGGTGACCCACGAAATGCGCTTTGCGCGTGAAGTGTGTGACAAGCTTGTCTTTATGCATCAGGGCCGCATTCACGAAACCGGCGACCCGCAAGAAGTCTTTGCCAATCCGAAAACACCGGAACTTTCAAGTTTTGTCGGTGGGTTGGCCTGATTGCTTGACTTTGGTCGCGGTCTGCGGATGATCGCGCCATGAACGACAGTAATGAAAAGACCCGCCCGCGTTTGTTTGTTGATGCCGATGCCTGTCCGGTAAAGGCCGAATGCGAACGTGTGGCTGAACGCCACCGGATCGAGATGATTGTGGTATCGAACGGTGGCATCCGGCCATCACGCAATCCATTGATCCGAAATGTGATTGTGCCGCCCGAACCCGATGCGGCCGATGACTGGATCGCCGAGAACGCCCATGCGGGTGATGTGATTGTCACGAGTGATATTCCGCTGGCATCGCGCGGGCTTGAAATTGGCGCGCGGGTTCTTAAAGCCAACGGGCAGGAATTCACCGAAGCCAATATTGGCAATGCACTTGCCGGGCGCGAAATTGCCGCCCATATGCGCGAAGTCACGGGTGAGCAGGGGCGCAATGCGGCTTTTACCCAGAAAGACAGATCAAAGTTTTCCAGCGCACTTGAAGTCATGATGCAAGCCGTTTTGCGCGGTTAACTTTTCTCCTTAAAAGCTGCGGGCCGTCCAAGCACTTGGCATTGGGCGGCCCGCACACAGGTCCTGATTTGTAAGGGGACTTAGTACAAATCAGGCTTCCCCCCTGCGTAACTGAATATTCAACGAGGCCGCCGGGCGAAGGTTCCGCCCGGCGTGTTTGGTTTTACCGGTTTAGAACGGGTAGTGGCGTTTGCCGCTTTGGATGGTGATCCAGCGCATTTCGGTGAATTCATCAATCGATGCTCTTGATCCGAAACGGCCATACCCCGAAGATTTAACCCCGCCAAATGGCATCTGGGCTTCGTCCTGAACGGTTGGGCTGTTGATGTGGCAAATGCCGCTTTCAATACGTTTGGCAACGTCCATCGCACGCGGGATGTTGGTTGAAAAGACCGCAGACGACAGGCCATATTCGCTGTCATTGGCAATGCGAACTGCTTCGTCTTCGTTACCCGCACGAATGACGACACAGATCGGGCCAAAGCTTTCTTCGGAGTAGATCTTCATTGCAGGTGTGACATGATCCAGAAGGATGGCATCCATCAGCACACCGTCTTTGGCCTTGCCTGAGCCCGCAACCAGTTTGGCACCTTTCGATACAGCGTCTTCAACCAGTTCTTCGATGCGTTTGACCGCCTCGACGCTGACCACACCTCCAAGGATGTTTTCAGCCTTGGCCGGGTCACCCGCTGTAAGGGTTTTGGCCTTGGCAGCCAGTTTGGCGACGAAGTCATCGGCAACCGCATTGTCGACAATCAGACGTTCGGTCGACATGCAAATCTGGCCCTGGTTCATATAGGCGCCAAAGGCTGCACCATTGACCGCCTCGTCAAGGTCGGCATCGTCAAGGACAAGGAACGGTGCCTTGCCACCAAGCTCAAGCAGAACCGGCTTAAGGTGTTCAGCGCCAAGTTTGGCGATGATGCGCCCGACACGGGTGGAGCCGGTAAAGTTGATGCGACGGACTGCCGGATGGGCAATCAGGGCTTCGACGATTTCCGGAGCATCTTCGGGGGCATTGGTCACGACGTTAACAACACCGGCCGGTGCACCCGCTTCGACAAGGCACTGCCCAATCAGATGGTGCAGGGCGGGGCACAGTTCGGACGCCTTAAGGATCACGGTATTGCCGCATGCTAACGGCATGGCAATGGCACGTGTGCCCAGAATAACCGGAGCATTCCACGGGGCAATCCCCAGCACCACGCCAACCGGCTGACGGATGCCCATGGCCATCAGGCCCGGCGTGTCGGACGGAATCAAATCACCCTGAATCTGGGTGGTCATGCCACCGGCTTCGCGGAGCATGTTTGCTGCCAGATGGGCGTTAAAGCCACCCCACATGCGTGTGCTGCCGGTTTCATCAAGAACCAACTGGCCAAATTCATCGCCCTTGGCTTCCATAATGTCGGCTGCTTTAAGCAATATCTTGCGGCGCGCACCCGGGCCCATTTTTGACCATTCAGGGAAAGCGGCGGCGGCAGCATCGGCGGCCTTGCGGGCATCAGCGGCATTGGCGGCGGCAGCAACCGTTGCGGTTTTGCCGGTGACGGGATTTTTACGTTCGAACGTACGGTTGTTCGCGGCGGTGATGTCTTCGTTATTAATCAACAATTTGACATCATTCATGGCGTTTCCTCCGAATCTCGTGAAAGAGATGGTTTTCCTGATTGCGCCTTGATTTCAGAGGGGTAGGCAAAGATAGATCAATTTCTACTTTGGGGATCAAAGTAAATAGATGCGTGCCCTCCTGCCCATTAGTTCGCAAATGCAAAATAATGAGAGCGCAAATTTATGTGTGTTTTTGTTTTTGTCGTTATTTCAAGCGTACCCTTAGTAGGCGATGGAACGCACCCAATGTAAAGACACCTAAATTGACATTTTAAGACGAAAAATTGTATATTTATGTATATAACTATTTGGAATAACACCGGGTGAAAATGGCATGGATAACAGATCTACCCAATTTGTACCTGTTTCCAGTGCTGTAGAGTCGGGCGACTCACCTTTTGCCAATCCGATGCCGGTGACAAGTCAGGCCATGATCGACAGGTTTGATCGTAGCCTGTCCGTCCAGCAATGGGTGATGAATGATCCGGGGCGTCGGGATCGGTGCTATGGTGTATTGCTCCTGTCTGGGCGTGCGCAAATCCAATTGCGCCAAGGCACAATTGAGGCAAAAGCACCCGCATTGATCTGGTTACCACTTGGCGAGACACAGGCGGTTTCGGTGACGGCGGGGGCTGATGGGTATGTGCTATCGGTCGCGGATGACCTTGTCGCGCGTTCTTGTGGTACTTCGGGTGGGAGTGTCGCAGGGACCATGGGATCAATCGGTGGCGGACTGCCGTTGCGGTTTGCCGCCGATACCGTCCATGTGGTTCCTCTAACTGACGGCGACCGTGATCACGCTCTTTTAAGCAGTAGCTTTGATGCGATCAGATCCGAACTGATGCATAATGCGCTTGGGGCCAGCGTGGTGGTCGGAGCACAGCTTCAGGTTATTCTGACGATTGTGGTACGTCTTGCGCAGGGCGTGATGGAACAGCGTCATCAACATGGCCCGGGTTCGATCACCTTTCAACGGTTCTTACAGGTTCTGGAATTGCATTTTCGCGAACACTGGAATGTTGCCGATTATGCCAGCACCCTTGGCATCAGTGAAAGACGACTTGGATCGGCGGTTCTGCGTGCGACGGGCAAGCCGCCACTTACGATCGTGCATGAGCGGGTCATTCGGGATGCCTGCATGCGGCTGGAACAGTCCCCGCTGGGCGTGGCGCAGATTGCATATGGTTTGGGGTTTCGTGATCCGGCCTATTTCAGTCGGTTTTTCAAACGCTACATCGGGGAGGCACCGGGGGCATATCGCCGCCTGCGCCGGGCCGAAGAACGGGTTCCTGATAATACCTTTGCCGCTTGGCCATAAGGTGTTTGTCGTGAAAATGTATCGACGTCTCACAGGGTTTTGAACGACCTGCTGACTTGCTATGCCATTTTTTGATCTTATTTCTCGTCTGTCATCGTACCAGTAAAGACAAAACGTAATCGCAGTTGAATTCAGACAGGATTATTTGGTGAAAAAAGGCAGAACCCTACTTCTTGGCCTTCTGGCAGTACTTGTGTTGCCGTTCGGGATCAGTTTGGCCGAAGACCCGCCGGGCGAGAAAACCAAAGAAAAATATACATGGCGCACGGCACCGCGCCACTCATCTGCCGTGGCTCCTGATCCGGTTGCTCTTAAAAATCAGGCCGTCATCATGGTTATGGCGGCCAATACATTCGGGTGGCGCGGGTATTTTGCCGTTCATCCGTGGGTGATTTTCAAACGCGCCGGTGAAACCAGCTATAGCCGCTATGATGTGGTGGGCTGGGGCGGCGGCAATGTGGTGCGCAAGAACTATGCGCTGCCTGATGGGCTTTGGTTTGGCTCCAAGCCGCAAATTCTGGTTGATCAACGCGGCGAGGCGGCCGCGCAATTGATCCCGCAGATCGAAGCCGCCATTCAAAGCTATCCGTTTCCAAGCACCTATCGCAGTTATCCGGGCCCCAACAGCAACACCTTTATTGCCCATATTGGTCGTGAAGTGCCCGGTCTGGACCTTGATATGCCAGCCAATGCGATTGGCAAGGACTACCGACGGATCACAAATCCGGTGGGGATGTCATCAAGTGGTCAAGGTGTTCAGGCAAATCTGCTGGGTGTGTTTGGGTTTTCTGTCGGGTTGGAAGAAGGGATCGAACTTAATCTTCTTGGATTGAATGTCGGGATTGATTTTAATCGACCAGCCTTGCGCCTGCCCTCCATTGGCCGTCTTGGCATGGACAATGTTGCCCAATCTAGACCCGATGCTGGCGCAAAGACTGCTGAGGCCAGCGGAGCGCAGGTCATGCAATAAGTGCGATCAGGCCCGGATAGAATAAAAGCCCGTAGGCCGAAAGGTGCTACGGGCTTTTTCGTATGCTTGTCCGTGCATTGAAACGTCAGGCATTTAGAAAATAAATTGATCCGTTCAAAAGCATGGCAAAGCTCACCCAGAGTGCATAGGGCACCATAAGTATTCCGGCCAACCGATCTATTTTCCAAAACATCACAGCGTTAATAATGATCAGGATCAAAAGTGGAATGATGTCAATCAGGCCAAGAAACGGGGATTGAGCCCCAAAGAACAGGAACGACCAGGCAAGGTTCAGCAAAAGCTGAGCGCCGTAAATCCCAAAGGCGACCTTGGCATTCGCAATACCGCCTTTAAGCCATACCCGCCAGCCACTAAAGGCAATCATGAAATAGATAACTGTCCAGACCGGGGCAAACAGCCAATTGGGCGGGTTGAAAAACGGCTTTTCAAGTGTCGTGTACCAGCCTTGCACGCTGGTTGCCGTTGCCGCACCACCCGCAGCGGAAATGATCAGGCACAGCACCATAAATGCAATCAGGGCAAAGATTCTACTGCGTTGATTTGGGGCAAAGCCCGATGGGTCCGATTGGGTCATTTGTATTCCTGATTGTATTTTGTACGGCGTTGCTGTCTATGGTGTTGTTAGGAAACACGTTTTTCTAGGTAACAGGGTAAAAATAACTTGTTACGATACTTGTAAAGGCAGTTTTCGATCAAACATATGCACTTCAATAATAGCAACTATTTAGGGTTGGGGACAGAATGCTTAGATTAAGTTCCATGAAAATCGGCACGCGCCTGATGATAATCGTGGCGGGTGCTATTCTTGCTGCTCTGCTGGTTGGGGCGTTCGGTTTAACCGAATTGCGCTATAACATGCTCGAAGATCGCAAGGCGAAAACGCAAAACCTTGTTGATTCGACAATTTCTCTTATCAATCACTTTCATGAGCTTGAGAAATCTGGCGCTTTAACAAAAGAGCAGGCGCAGGATGCGGCCAAGGGTGCCGTTGCGGCATTGCGCTACGATGAAACCAACTATTTCTTCGTATTCGATTATACGCCAGTAGTACTCATTCATGACATTAAACCCGATCTTGTGGGCAAAAACCTTATTGACGCCAAAGATGGCGCGGGCAAATTTCATTACCGTGAGTTTGCACGCGTTGCCAAAGAAGATGGTCAGGGCTTTGTCGACTATACCTACAAGGTTCCCAATGGGGATGCCACCCGTCCGAAGCTTTCGTTCGTAAAGGCGTTTAAGCCTTGGGGATGGATTGTTGCAACCGGCATTTATATCGATGACGTCAACGCGGTCTTTATGAAAAGCCTGATGGTGATGGCCGGTGTTGCCGCGGCGGTTTTGATTGCAGTGGTCGGGATTTCGCTGATGATCAGTCGCGGTATTACGGTCCCGCTGTTTGCCATTTCCGACAATATGATCCGTCTGTCTGGCGGGGATCATAAGATCGACGTTCTGTATACCGATCAGAAAAGTGAAATCGGTGATCTGGCAAGGTCGATGGAAATCTTCCGTGACAAGACCATTGAAATGGAAGAAATGCGCGTTCAGCGTGAAGAACAGGAACGCCGGTCCGAGATCGAGAAACGCGAAGCCTTGCGTAAAATGGCAGACAATTTTGAAGCCAGTGTCGGTCAGGTTGTTGCCAAAGTGATTGATGCATCGGCAAATATGCAATCTTCTGCCGGTGCGATGTCAGAAACAGCAAAGCAGGTTGGTCAGCGTTCATCGGTGGTGTCGGCCGCATCACAAGAAATGTCGAGCAATGTGGAAACGGTGTCGGCTGCCGCCGAAGAACTGAGCGCATCTATTGCCGAAATCAGCAATCAGGTCGCCCATTCAGCCGAGATTGCAAATGGTGCTGTACGGACGTCCGAGGATACGCATCAGAAAATCGAGTTGCTGGCAGAAGCCGCAAACCAGATCGGCGAGGTGGTATCCCTGATTACCAACATCGCCGAGCAAACCAACCTTCTGGCCTTGAACGCGACGATCGAAGCCGCGCGTGCAGGCGACGCAGGCAAAGGCTTTGCCGTCGTTGCCAACGAGGTCAAAAACCTTGCCAATCAAACGGCGAAGGCAACCGATGATATCCGAACACAGGTTGAGGGTATTCAGGTTGCAACGTCCAATGCGGTCGATGCGATTGCCGAAATTGCCCAGACCATTCGCCAGTTGGATGGATCAAGCACAACGATTTCAGCCGCAGTTGAAGAACAGGGTGCTGCTACTCAGGAAATTGCCCGAAATGTTGAACAGGCATCTCATGGTACTCGGGATGTTTCGGAAAACATTACCGGCGTGTCGAGTGCCGCTGATGAGTCTGAAAAGCTTTCTGGCGAAGTGCTGGGTCTTGCAAAGGGCTTGGGACAGCAGGCCAATGAGCTGAACGAGGCTGTTGAGGCGTTCCTAAAAGAAGTTCGCAGCGCCTAAGTACGAATGATGTAACGCAAAGAGCCGCCAGCTGATTGTATCGGCTGGCGGCTCTTTTGTTATGTGCCCCAGTGAGGGAATGGATCGGGCAGGTCCTGATAGCGGTCGGGGATAAACTTTCCGCCGATCACTGTTTCGTCTTCGTCAATCAGGCAGGAGGCAAGTTGCGCGCGCAGGGCGGCTTCATTCATGTGGTTTGAAAGGCCGATAAAGACAATTTCCTGTCTTCGGTCGCCAAAGACCGGGTCCCAGTTTGATAAAACCCGGTCACGCCATTCATTGTTGTCAGGCCAGCGATCACGTGGCACCGCACTCCACCATGTGCCCAATGCTTCGTTCTTTACTGCAGCACCAGCTTGGCTGATTTCACCAACCCAGTTTGGGCGCGTTGCGATCCAGAAATGACCTTTGGCGCGGACAACGCCTGGCCACTCACTGTTTATAAAGTCATGAAAGCGTTGGGGGTGAAACGGAAACGGCGTGCGAAACGTGAAGCTTGTGATGCCGTATTCTTCGGTTTCGGGAACATGATCGGCAAAACCATAAAGTTCCTTGGCCCACAGGGGATGGTCCTGAGCGCGTTCGAAATCAAACAAACCTGTGTTTAGGATGTCTTTCGGATCAACCTTGCCACGGACTGTTTCGAGGATACGCGCATCTGCATTTAGCGCGCGAATAATGCCAAGAACAGTTTTGCGCTCTGATGGATCAATCAGATCCGTTTTGTTCAAAACAATGACATCGGCAAATTCGATTTGATCGACCAGAAGGTCGACGATGCTGCGGTCATCTTCTTCGCCCTGACTTTCGCCACGATCATTGAGAAAATCGGTCGAACTGTAGTCGGCGATCATGCGTGCGCCATCAACAACCGTGACCATGGTATCCAGTTTTGAAATATCGCCCAATGATTTGCCGTTTTCATCACGAAAATCGAAGGTGGCAGCAACAGGAAGAGGTTCTGATATGCCTGTTGATTCAATCAGCAGGTAATCAAACCGCCCTGTTTCGGCAAGACGGCGTACTTCCGCCAATAAGTCATCTCGCAATGTGCAACAGATACAGCCATTGGTCATTTCGACAAGTTTCTCATCCATCGTCGAAAGTTCCGCACCACCCTCGCGGATGAGGTCAGCATCAATATTGACCTCGCTCATGTCATTTACGATCACCGCGACCTTAAGCCCGTCACGATTGTTTAAAACATGGTTTAGCAATGTGGTTTTGCCTGCACCCAAAAAACCAGACAGCACCGTGACCGGAAGGCGGTTATGCGTCATGCTGCGATCTCCTCAGTATATGTTATGTTATAACGTAACATATACTTGGTTCGTGTTTCTGATGCAATCAGTTTTGTACAAAAGAAAACCCCGCCGGTGGGGCGGGGTTAACATTAGAACGGTTTTTCGGACGCGTTGATTAAGTTGTTTTTGAAGTTTGACCAAACAGGACTTTTTTGTCTGCTTCGCTCATCTCGCCGGACCTCAATCCTTCGCCTGCTTTATAGGCGGCAATGGTCGCTGGGCGCGACCCGATGTTTTCAAACCAGCGTTTCAGGTTTGGGAAATCATTGAGGTCCTGTTGCTGTTTTTCGTGGCTGACGATCCACGGATAAGATGCCATATCGGCAATGGTGTAATCGTCGCCAGCAATAAAATCGCGGCCTTCAAGGCGCTTGTTCAACACACCATAAAGGCGGTTGGTCTCATTGACATACCTTGTGATCGCATAGGGGATTTTTTCTGGCGCATAGCTGCCAAAATGGTGGTTTTGACCCGCCATCGGGCCAAGGCCACCCATCTGCCAGAACAGCCATTCCATCACTGTTTTCCGCCCGCGCACATCCGTCGGCAGGAACTTGCCGGTTTTTTCCGCCAGATATTGCAAGATTGCGCCGGATTCAAAGACCGTAATCGCGTCACCGCCATCGGCTGGATCATTGTCAATAATGGCGGGCATACGGTTGTTGGGCGAGAAGGCGAGGAATTCTGGTTTGAACTGATCACCCGCACCGATATTGATCGGGTGGATTTTATAGTCCAGTCCGGCTTCCTCAAGAAACAGCGTGATTTTATGGCCGTTTGGGGTCGGCCAGTAATAAAGATCAATCATGGGAAGGTGGCTCCTTCAATTCTTTGTGTGGTGGCAATTTCGATAATCAGAGCTTGCCAATTACGAACCTTTCGGTCAATTTAAAACGATCATTCCATAATGCAATATCAGGTCACAGCTTTGTGTAAACAAGCTGGCCTGTCAGGAGACTTTGATGATCCGCTTTTATTTTCACCCGACGCCGAACCCCCAAAAAATCTCGATGATGCTCGAGGCTTCCGGCCTTGCATACGAGGTGCTGCCGGTCGATACCCGCAAAGGTCAGCAACATGATCCGGCGTTTCGCGCGATCAACCCAAATGGCAAAGTTCCCGCCATTGTTGATACCGACGGTCCGGGTGGCAAGGAAGTCCGGGTTTTTGACTCGAACGCTATCCTGCTGTATCTCGCCGAAAAATCCGGCAAGTTCCTTGGCAAAGCCGAAGATCGCGGCGAGTTCCTGTCGTGGCTGATGTTCATTGCCACCGGTATTGGTCCGTTTTCCGGGCAAGCAGTTCATTTTCAACATGTCGCCCCAGAAGGCAGCGATTATGGTGTGAACCGTTATCGCAACGAAATTGCGCGCCATTATCAGGTTTTAGAAGACCACCTGAAAGGCCGTGACTTCATCGTTGGTGATGAGATGACGATTGTTGATATCTCAGCTTGGGGCTGGATCGATAAGGCACCGTTCGTTCACAAGAACCCGGATGTGATGGACAAATATCCGAACATCAAGCGCTGGTTCGAAAAGATGAATACACTGCCTGCAGCGATTAGCGCGCGCGACGTTGGCAAAGGCCACAGCTTTAAAACTGAAATGGACGAAGACGCCAAGCGCGCGATGTTCCCTTCGAACTACAACTGATTTCGGCTCATCACGCCAGAAACACTTTAAAATAAAAAAGCACCCCGGCAGGAAATTGCCGGGGTGCTTTTGTATGACGATATTACTGGCTGCTATGTGCCCGAAAACGAATGATCAGACTTATAAGCCCGGCGACGATGCCCAATCCAATCACTGCCTGATACCCGGCCATGGCAAACAGTTGGGTGCCAAGTGCCGACCCTGATGCCATGCCAATGAACATGACTGTGAATAGCACGGCATTCAGACGGCTGCGCGCTTCTGGTGCAATTCGATAAACGATGGTTTGGTGTGACACCAAAGCTGCTTGCATGCCAAGGTCAAAGCCAATCGTCCCAAGAGCCAGAAGGATCAACTGGGCGGTCGTGCCGGGCAGGAACGGAACAAAGCTCATTGCAACGAATGATGCGATCAGAAGACTGGCCCCCAGTCTGGTGACCATTGCTGGGCCATGGTGGTCTGAAAGAACGCCTGCATAGCGTGCCATGAGTGCACCGGCAGCGCCGAGAAGGCCAAAGGCACCTGCAACATCACTGCCCAACTGGTAATGCTGATCAAGGATCATCGACAGCGTTGACCAGAATGCGCTGAATGCGACGGCCAGGAAGGCTTGTGCAAGTGCGGCACTCCTTAGTTCGGCGTGCTGTTTCCAAAGATGGGCAAGCGACAGCAAAAGTCCGCCATAGCTCATCTGCGCGTGGATTTTGAACTTTGGCAAAATTTTCCACAAGGCAAGTGCGACAATCAGGATATCAACAGCGGCAAGTTGAAAAACCAAACGCCAGCCAAATTGATCAGCAATAAAGCCACTAATGGTCCGTGACAGCAAAATGCCAACAAGTAAACCCGTCATCACCGTGCCGATGGTTTTTCCTTGCCGTTCTTTAGGGGCAAGGATCGCAGCCGCCGGAACGATATCCTGCGCCAGAGTTGCCGCAACCCCGATCATCAAACCCGTTAGCAATAATGAGTTGAGGCTGTTCGATAAGCTGCCAAGAAACAACATCGCGGCGAGAAAAATGCTTTTGAGGACAATCAGCATGCGTCTGTCGTAGCGGTCACCCAGCGGAGAAAGAAACAGGATGCCAAGCGCATATCCCGTCATGGTCAGGGTTGGGATCAGCCCTGTTGTGCCAAGGCCGATATTAAGCTCTGAGCTGATAAGGTTCAAAACGGGTTGTGTGTAATAAATCGATGCAACCGCCGACCCGGCACCAAAGGCAAGGGCGAAAACAATTGTCCGCGATGGTGTCGGTGTCTCGTCGGCTTGCGCGATAATTTTCTGTGCAACAGACATTGTAAACTCCGGTGAAACGAAATGTATGATGCACAAAATACCCATTACGAACTGGCGCGGTAGACGGTTGTCAGGTACAACAGTCATACGTAATGCGTATGAAAGGTGATAAATGTCTGCTGTTGATCGTATGGAGTTAATGCAGACCTTTGTGCGGATTGTCGATAGCGGTAGCCTATCCGCAGCCGCAGCCCATCTTGGGACAACTCAGCCCACCGTCAGCCGACGGTTGCGATCGCTTGAAAATTTGCTGGGGGTTGAGCTTCTTTTGCGAAGTACCCATGCGCTTAAACTGACCGACGATGGTGAGCGGTGCTATGGGCATGCACGCCGTCTGATGGAAGGCTGGGCCGCACTCGAAGAAGAGATCAAGGGAGCCGGTGCCGAACCCGTTGGGCGATTGCGGGTTAAAGTGCCGCACGCCTTTGGTCAGGACCAACTGGTTGGTCCCCTGGTGTCATATTTGAAACGTTACAACCAAGTCAGCGTTGACTGGATTCTGAATGATCGTCCACCCGATTTTATTACCGAAAACATCGATTGTGCCATTCATGTCGGGCCGGTAACCGGGCCATCCCATGTTGCGGTCCTGCTTGCCGAAATACCGCGTATTGTTGTGGCTGCTCCTGAGCTTGTGGACCACACAAAGCTGACCCGGGTTGAGCAACTTGCGGATCTGCCTTGGGTGGCGCTTAGTACGTTTTACATGCATGAAATCGCCTTGCAGAGTACGGATTTCAAATCAACAGTCAGGTTCCCGGTTTCACCCCGGATGAGTTCCGACAGTCTGTTTGCCATTCATAGAGCGGCACTTGATGGTTTGGGTGCTGCTATTGTCTCAAGCTGGATTGCCGATGATGATCTGAAAAACGGACGCTTGGTTAATCTTTTTCCTGAATGGCAAGCTCCGTCACTTCCAGTTTATCTTGTCTATCCTTATGCCAGCTATTATCCGATCCGAATGGAAAAGTTCTTTGAGGCCGTGCGTGACTTTATGCCGGGGTTGGTTGGTGTTCGACCCCGGCATCGGTAATAGCGTGCAAAAAAACACCCCCGAGCCAATGGTCGGGGGTGTTTTGTCTTCCAGATACTTTTCGCAATCAGTCGGTGGTTTTGGCACCAAACTGTTTGTTGAACTGCAGAACCAGCAGGGTCACAACTGCACCGGACATCAGATACGCACCGACACCCGGCAGACCAAACTTGTCACACAGATAAAGTGCGATCAGTGGGGCAAAACCCGCACCGAGCAACCATGCCAGATCGGACGTCAGGGCCGAACCGGTATAGCGGTATTCGCGCTTGAAATTTGATGCCAGAGTTCCGGCCGCCTGACCAAAGCACAGACCAAGGACTGCAAAGCCACCCAGAACAATCATGCCTTCATTGATGATGTTATAGGTGTAAAGAAGCGGGGTGAGGATCGCACCAGCCAGGATGATCCCGGCACTGTAACCTAGCAGGCGACGGCGACCGAGCTGATCGGCGATGAAACCTGATGCAATGATGCCAAAGGCACAAAGTACCGCACCCACACCTTGGGTCAGCAGGAACTGGCCTGCATTGCCGTCGGCATAAAGATACACCCAGGTAAGCGCAAAGACAGTGACCAGATGGAACAGCGCGTAGCTTACCATCGGCACCAGCGCGCCCAGCAGAACGGTACGACCGTTATGTTTGAGCGTGTCCATGACGCGGGCGGCATGCAATTCGTTCTGTTCAAGAAGGTGACCGAATTCCGACGTTGCCACCAGACGCAGGCGGGCAAACAACGCAACCACGTTAATGGCAAAAGCCACGAAGAAGGCATAGCGCCAGCCAAAGGCCAGGAAGTCGTCAGGATGCAGGGTCAGGATCAGATAGGCAAACAGCGAGGATGCCAGCATGAAGCCAAGCGGTGCGCCCAGCTGCGGGATCATTGCATACCAACCTTTGCGGTTGTCAGGGGCATTGAGTGCGAGAAGGGAAGCAAGCCCGTCCCATGCGCCGCCCCATGCAACGCCTTGCAGGAAGCGAAAGGCACAAAGCAGGTAAATGGCAAAGACGCCCACGGAATCAAAGCTGGGCAGGAAAGCCATTGCCGCGGTTGACCCGCCAAGCATGAACATGGCAATCGTCAGTTTGACACCGCGCCCGTGATGCCGGTCAACCGTCATGAAGGCAAGTGAGCCGATCGGGCGGGCAATAAAGGCCAGAGAGAAGATGGCAAAGGAATACATGGTGCCCATCAGTGCCGTTTCACCGGGAAACAGCAATTGCGGGAACACCAGCACCGATGCGATGCAGTAAACAAAGAAGTCGAAAAATTCCGATGTACGGCCAATGATTACGCCAAGCGCAATCTGACCAGGATCATGTGCATCGCCGGCATATTGCTGGCGTGCGTCGCGTTCCAAACCTGACGAGGTGGCGGTCGCGTAGTTTTCGGTTGTTTGGTTCACGCCGTTCTCCCTATTCACTGGTCGGGCCTTTGGGGCCCTAACTGCTTTTGATTGGATCACAAATCCGGCTCGAAAGGCGATACGACTTTGGATCGAGTCTAAGTATAGACATGTGAATTGCAAACGTCAGTGTCAATTATTGTTCTGCAACGCACAACGCACGGTTTACATTGGGATGATAATTGTCATTAAGACCCTGCTATGCATGGCGCGTACCTTGACATTGCTGCGATGCAGCTATAGCAATTGCCGCGACTTTCCACCTTGGCAGGTTTTTGAAAAAAATTTGCTGTTTTTGTGCCCTTTTCGTGGATGTTTAGGATGACACTTCCTATATGCCGTTGCGGTAGGGTACGACGTGTGGCGATCTTCGATGGGTCGTTGTGCGGCTTGCAGGTATATGGTTACCTGTGAGAACATCTTCCAGAAACTGACAAAGTATGAAGCGCATGCTTTCAAAACTTGTACGCGGCGTCACTGTAACCTCGATGTTTTCGCTTCTGGCCGGTTGCAACCTGGTTGTGATCGACCCGTCGGGTGATATTGCGTCCCAGCAGTCCGATCTTATTATCGTGTCCACGATCCTGATGCTGTTGATCATCGTTCCGGTGATGGCATTGACGGTTTTCTTTGCCTGGAAATACCGTCAGGGCAACAAGGACGCGGAATACGATCCTGAATGGCACCATTCCACGAAGCTGGAAGTTGTCATCTGGTCGGCCCCGCTGGTGATCATTATCGCCCTTGGTGCAATTACCTGGGTTACGACGCATACGCTTGACCCGTATCGTCCGCTGGACCGTATTGATGCCGAACGGCCGCTTGCCAAAGACCACAAACCAATGGTGGTTGAAGTTGTTTCCCTTGATTGGAAATGGCTGTTCTTCTATCCGGAACAGGGCATTGCGACCATTAACGAGCTCGCGGCGCCAATCGACACACCGATCCAGTTCAAGATTACCTCTTCGGGGATCATGAACTCCTTCTTCATTCCTGCACTCGCAGGTCAGATTTATTCGATGGCCGGCATGGAAACCAAACTTCATGCCGTGATCAACGAAGAAGGCGTTTATGACGGCTTCTCTGGGAATTACAGCGGTGAGGGTTTCTCCCACATGCGCTTTAAATTCCACGGTCTGAGCGAAGAAGGGTTTGAAGATTGGGTTTCGAAAGTGAAATCCGACGAGAACTTCCTTGGTCGTTCCGAGTATCTTGAGCTTGAAAAGCCGAGTATCGATGAGCCGATCCACTATTTCAGTTCGGTTGATCCGGAACTTTATGGTGCGATCCTCAACATGTGCGTCGATCAGTCGAAAATGTGCATGAACGAGATGATGGCCATTGACGAGAACGGTGGTGGTGGTCTGGCCGGTATTTATAACGTCATGTCCTTGACCTATGACGTGCCGCGCATGCGCGGAAGCCAGCCATTGCCCGAGAGCAAATCCTATGTGGCGACCTTGTGCACGACCCCGGAAGGCGGTTTTGCCGGTGATTTGAATGCTTTGCCGCTGTTTGATCGCGTGCAGGCATCTGATCGTGCCATGAGCTTTGCGCCGTCAGGCGTTTCGACAGGGTTCTGAAGCAGTGCCGGTTGGGGGATCCCAACCGGCCCTTCGCGGTTTTAGCACCGGACAGCCGGTGTATTGCTGCATTTGAAAGAAGAGTAATTCGATGTTCTCCAATCCGGACCTTTTGCATTTTATATTTGGCCGGCTGTCGCTTGATTCACTCCCGTTCCATGAACCGATCCTTGTGGTGACGTTCGCGGCCGTGGTTCTGGGTGGTATCGCCGTTCTGGGCGGTATTACTTATTTCCGCCTCTGGGGATATCTCTGGAACGAGTGGATCACGTCGATTGACCATAAAAAAATCGGCATTATGTACATCATATTGGCGCTTGTCATGCTTTTGCGTGGTTTCTCCGATGCGCTTATGATGCGTGCCCAGCAAGCGATGGCTTTTGGCGGCTCGGAAGGTTTCCTTCCCCCTGATCATTACGATCAGATATTCACCGCCCACGGCGTAATCATGATCTTCTTCGTGGCCATGCCGCTGGTGACGGGGCTTATGAACTTTGTCGTGCCGCTACAAATCGGCGCGCGTGACGTTGCGTTCCCGTTCCTGAATAATTTCAGCTTCTGGATGACCACCAGCGGTGCCGTGCTGATCATGGTGTCGCTGTTTGTCGGTGAGTTCGCGAAAACCGGCTGGCTGGCATATCCGCCGCTGTCTGACATTGTTTACAGTCCGGGGGTCGGGGTCGATTATTACATCTGGGCCCTTCAGATTGCCGGTGTCGGGACGTTGCTTTCGGGGGTCAATCTGGTTGTGACCATCGTCAAAATGCGCGCACCGGGCATGTCCATGATGAAAATGCCGGTCTTTACCTGGACGGCACTTTGCACCAACGTTCTGATCGTGGCTGCGTTCCCGGTTCTGACCGCTGTTCTGGTTCTGCTTGGGCTTGACCGTTATGCAGACACCAACTTCTTCACCAACGATCTTGGCGGTAACGCCATGATGTATATCAACCTGATCTGGATTTGGGGGCACCCGGAAGTTTACATCCTGATCCTGCCGGCGTTTGGTGTGTTTTCCGAAGTTGTGTCGACATTCTCGCGCAAGCGTCTGTTTGGGTATAGCTCGATGGTGTATGCCACCGTGGTTATCACCATCCTGTCCTATATCGTCTGGTTGCATCACTTCTTCACCATGGGCTCGGGTGCCAGCGTGAACGCCTTCTTTGGTATCGCGACCATGATCATCTCGATCCCGACCGGTGCGAAGATCTTCAACTGGATGTTCACGATGTATAAGGGCCGCATCAGTTTTGATGTTCCGATGCTGTGGACCATCGGCTTTATGCTGACCTTTGTGATCGGGGGCATGACGGGTGTTATGCTTGCGGTTCCGCCGGCTGACTTTGTGTTGCATAACAGCCTGTTCCTGATTGCGCACTTCCATAACGTGATTATCGGTGGTGTGGTGTTCGGGATGTTTGCCGGTATCGTTTACTGGTTCCCCAAGGCATTTGGCTTCAAGCTTGATCCGTTCTGGGGCAAAATGTCCTTCTGGCTCTGGCTTGTCGGGTTCTATTTCGCCTTCATGCCGCTTTATGTTCTTGGTCTGATGGGGATTACCCGCCGCATGAGCCAATTTGACGATCCGTCGCTTCAGATCTGGTTCGTGATTGCCGCCTTTGGTGCGCTTCTGATTGCCGGGGGGATCGGTTCGTTCATTCTGTCGATCGTTGTTGCGGTGATCAAACGTGACAAGCTTCGTGATGAAACCGGTGACCCATGGGGGGATGGTCGTACGCTGGAATGGTCGACTTCGTCGCCGCCCCCAGCCTACAACTTTGCCTTTACCCCGGTTGTCCATGATCTTGATGCATGGGCCGACATGAAGAAACGTGGTTATGTCCGTCCGACGGAAGGCTTCCTGGATATCCATATGCCGAAAAATACCGGCGCTGGCTTTATCCTTGCCGCTCTGTCGCTTGTTCTTGGTTTCGCGCTGGTCTGGCATATCTGGTGGCTGGTGATTGCAAGCTTCATTGCCCTGGTTGTCGGTGCAATTGCCCACACCTTCAACTATGACCGCGATTATCACATCCCGGCATCTGAAGTCGTGGAAACCGAAGACGAACGTACTGCCCTTCTGGCAAAACAGCAGGCGTAAGGGAATGACAATGGCGAATAACACTGCCGCACAGACCGAAATGCCGGTCTTCTATCTGAAGGAAGAGCATCACCCGGAAACCGGGACGATGCTTGGCTTCTGGATCTATCTGATGAGCGATAGCCTCATCTTTGGGATTCTGTTTGCAACCTATGCCGTTATTGGCCAGAATTATGCCGCAGGTCCGGCACCGACTGATTTGTTCGATCTGGAATTGGTGGCGATCAATACATCGATGCTGCTGTTTTCGTCGATTACCTATGGCTTCGCCATGCTGCAAATGGAAAAAGGCAGTATTGCGGGCACACAGCTTTGGCTGGCGATTACCGGTTTGTTCGGTGCCGCGTTTGTCGGGCTGGAGCTATATGAGTTCCATGAACTTTGGAGCCTTGGTGCGACGCCGATGCGAAGCGGGTTCCTGTCGGCATTCTATACGCTGGTTGCGACCCACGGTCTTCACGTGACGTTCGGGATCATCTGGCTGGTGACCCTGATGATTCAGGTAGCCAAACATGGTCTGATCCCGGCCAATAAACGTCGTCTGATGTGCCTGTCGATGTTCTGGCACTTCCTTGACGTCATCTGGATCGGTGTTTTCTCCGTTGTTTATCTGCTGGGAGTTCTGGGATGAGTGCACATTCACACGCACATGATGACCATCACGGCGATGGCGGTGCCGGCCACGGTACCTTCAACAGCTATATGATCGGGTTTATCCTGTCGGTTATTCTGACGGCCATTCCGTTCTGGCTGGTGATGGATGGTGTTCTTGACAGCAAGATCGCAACCGCACTTTGGATCATGGGTCTTGGTGTGGTTCAGATCATTGTTCACATGGTCTATTTCCTGCACATGAACACCAAATCCGAAGGTGGCTGGAACATGTTGGCGCTGATCTTTACCCTTGTGATCGTTGCGATTGCCATCGCCGGTTCCATGTGGGTGATGTATCACCTTAACACCAACATGATGCCGCAGATGGATCATGAAATGATCAGAAGTTTCGGCTAGCCGACGCTTGATATCATCTGGGGGCGCGATACTTTACCGGTATCGCGCCCTTTTTTGTTCGCACCGGATGCCAGTTTACACCACCGTTTTGAAAGACAGCGCCATGACGCAAAGCCACGTTTCTGAAAACCGGCATGACCGATCCAAAAAGGGTCCGTCGATGGTCACACGTGCTGTGGTGGCGTTGCTTGCGGTGATCCTGTTTTCAGGTTTCTTTGGCCTTGGCTACTGGCAAGTTGAACGCCGGGCGTGGAAGTTTGATCTGATTGAGCGGGTTGATGCCCGTGTGCAGGGTGATCCGGTGACCGCCCCCGATCACGCCGACTGGGAAAATGTCACGCGTGATCGCGATGAATATCGCAAGGTCATGTTGCTTGGAACCTATCGCAATGACCTTGAAAGTCATGTCTATGCCGCAACCGATTATGGGGCTGGATATTGGGTGGTCACGCCGATGGCGCGTGTGGACGGGACAATCATTATGATCAACCGTGGCTTTGTCCCCACGGACCACCGTGATCGCGCCACGCGACCTGAAGGCATGATTGAAGGTCAAACCCGCGTCACCGGTCTTTTGCGTCTGGACGAGCCGGGCGGTACCTTTATCCGTGATAATGTACCGCAGGAAGATCGGTGGTATTCGCGCGATGTGCGGGCAATGGCGGTCAAGCGCGGCCTTGATCCGGACCGTGTGGCACCTTATTTCATCGACGCCGATGGCAAGAATAATCCGGGAAAACTGCCGGTAGGGGGCTTAACCAAAATCAGTTTCCCGAACAATCATCTGATGTATGCCCTGACATGGTTTGGCATGGCTGCCCTAACATTGGTTGGGGCATGGCTGGTGTTACGCCACCGTAAAGGCGATGGTGATGACGTGGATTTGGACGCCCGAAAGAACTGATTATTTGTTGATGCGCAATCTTATGCGTTCCTGATGGCGTCCTGACATACTGCTGTCAGGAGCCTGCTTATCACGCTGTTTACATTGCGTTTAAACGGGCTGCACTATGCGGCCAGCAAGCCACGTTTGAACCCGACAATATGAGCAGGAGCCTCAAGAATGATATCAGACCGCAAGCTGACATTTTATCATGCTATCCCGTCACGCAGCAGCACGGTGCACTGGATGTTACACGAGCTTGGCATTGAGTTTGATGTCAAAATGCTCGACTTCCGCAAGGGCGAAGGGCAGACGTCAGAATACCTTGCGATTAACCCGCTGGGCAAAGTGCCAACCATCGTGCATGGCGATACGGTCGTGACCGAGGCGGCAGCAATTTGCTGTTATCTGGCGGATGCATACCCAGAGGCCGGATTGGCCCCGGCGGCTGATGACCCGATCCGCGGGGAATATCTGCGTTGGTTGTTCTTTTCACCCGCCACCATTGAACCGGCCTTTATCGACCGGGTGCGTCAGTATGAAGCAGAAGATTGCAGTCAGAATTCCTATCGGAACTGGGAAACGCTGATGCCGATCCTGCTTGATGTTGTGGGCAAAGCCGATCCGTGGGTGCTTGGTCAGAAATTCACGACAGTTGATGTTGTGTTAGGCGCAACGATCCGGTTTGGGTGCATGTTTGGTATTCTGCCAAAGGATCCTGTCTTTGAGGCCTATATCGTCCGGATTGATGCCCGCCCGGCATACCAGCGCGCGCAGGAACTGGACGCGCCATATTTTGCGGCGGCGATGGCGGGATAATCATGTTAACGTAATTGTATGATGAATAAAAGGGCCGGTTCCTGCGACATGGAACCGGCCCTTTGTGTTTTTAAGACCGTTTTGGTGCGCGATCAGGGATTAGTATGATCAATAACTTCGCCGCGTGCCGGATAGTTTTTAGCAATGACGAAATCAAGTGCGCCAAGAATTTCGGCAAAGGCCGGACGGGCGAATGGCATGGTCTGGACCGTGCCGAAATAAAGCGTGCCATCCGGACGGACAAGGAAAAGGCCCGGCTCGGAAAACAGTGCGGGTTCTTCAAAACCCGAAGACGTCACACCGTTTGAGGTCGAGATATAAAGACCCCATTCCCGGGCTTTCTCAAGCGCAAGTCCATAGCCAAGATCAATATTCTCAAGACCCCATTTTTCTTTGGCTGTGATTGCGCGGTCTTCGCTGTCAGATGACAACACCACAACATTCACGCCCCGTTTGGCAAAATCTTCGAGCCTGTTATCAAGGTCTTTAAGATATTTGCCGCAGATCGGGCAATGCAGACCACGGTAGAAGACGACCATGGTGAAATTTTCGGGGCTCTGATCCGCAAGCGACCAAGTACCACCACCAACCAGTGGTACGGAAAGGGACGGGACTTTTTGGCGTGGGACAAGCGGTGTGATTACAGACATTTTCGGTCCTCATAACGGATACGTTTGATTGATGGGGATCATTCTGGAATGATCGTTTAAAAACGGCAACCAGAATTTCTTGCCATCACTCAACCGTGATCAGTCTGATGCGAAATCACTGGGTTTTGTTATTCTGGCGTTCGCAACTTGGGCACAGCAGATCAGTCGAGTGCGGCCAGAATGGTATCGGTGTAATCTTCGATTGTTTCACGGTCGGCACCCCGGCGGGCCATCAAATGCACGCCTTGTATCGAGCCTGCAAAAAAGCGTGCCAGTGCGCGGACGTTTTTATCGGCTGAAATGGTGCCGGTATTTATGCCGCGCTTCAGTGCATTGGCGAACATGTCTTCGACCCGGCGAAAAGCCTGCTGGGCGATTGCCGCCGTTTCGGGATCATGCGGGGCCAATTCCATGCCCGAATTAACCATCAGACAGCCTTTAAGATGGCCATCTTCACAACTGTGTCTGGTGGCGTCTTTGAAGGTGGTGACAATTGCCACCCGACCATCCGCTGTTTCACGCAGCTTGGCAAATCGCTTGGAACTGATTTTCAGGCTGTAATGATCAAGCACACGCAGGAAAAGCGCCTTCTTGTCGCCAAAGCTTGAATACATGCTCGCACGGTTAAGACCAGTCTCTTCGACAAGGTCCTGAACCGAGGTTGATTCAAATCCCTTGCTCCAGAAAATGTTCATGGCGTTATCAAGAACGCTTTCTTCGTCAAACGCGCGTGGGCGAGGCATGGCAGTTCCTTGGTTGCGAGCTGTCTCTGGAACGAGTGTTCTGTAATACTGAGAAAGATGTAACTTGTGGTGCTGAAAATCAACTCTGCGCTGATGGTATCAACTTTGTGAGCGTAGGTTAAGCTCAGAGCCAACAAAAGAAAACAGGCAGCTCATCAAGTTAGCTATATGTGATAATTGAACAATTCCATATCACAGGGAGATGGCGTGCCGTCATCAATTTGTCGTGCGATCAAGGGTGACAAAGCTGTAGTCCGGGCCATCCGGATTATTGATTTTATGTCGGCTCGATTCTTGCCATTGATCGGCAGGCAGCGGATCAAGGAAGGTGTCGCCGTCAATATCGGCATGGACCTCGGTCAGCTCAAAACGTGTCGTATAGGGCAGGGCGAGATGATAAATCTGCGCACCCCCGGCAATGATAACTTCGTTTACACCATCGGCCTTGGCGATTTCGTCGCCCAGCTTGATGGCACTCTCGACATCGTGACAAACGCGCACGTTTTCATGATCAAATGACCAGTCGGTGTCACGCGTAACAACGATGGTGACGCGTTTGGGAAGGGGACGCCCAATGGCTTCAAATGTCACGCGTCCCATGATCATCGGCTTGCCAAGGGTCAGCGCCTTAAACCGTTTCAGGTCTTCGGGCAATTCCCACGGCATCCAGCCATCCTTGCCAATCGCACCATTGGCGGCCGCGGCCACCACGGCAACGCGTTCGATCTTTTGATCCGTCATCACACCGCAACCTTGCCGGCAATATGCGGGTGCGGGTCATAACCGAACAGTTCAAAATCATCAAACTTGAAATCAAAGATCGATTTAACATCGGGATTGATCTTCATGGTCGGAAGCGGGCGCGTTTCGCGCGACAGCTGCAATTCAACCTGTTCAAGATGGTTGGTGTAAAGATGCGCGTCCCCAAGCGTATGGACAAAATCGCCAAGCCCAAGATCGCATACTTGCGCAATCATCATGGTCAAAAGTGCATAGGACGCGATGTTGAACGGCACGCCGAGGAAGATATCTGCACTGCGCTGATAGAGCTGGCATGAAAGCTTGCCGTCTGCGACATAGAACTGGAACAGGCAATGGCACGGCGGCAGCGCCATGTTTGGCACATCGGCAACATTCCATGCCGAGACAATCAGGCGTCGGGAATCGGGATTGTTTTTGATCTGGTCAATCAGGCCGGTGATTTGGTCAATGGTTTGGCCGTTTGCACCCTGCCAGGACCGCCACTGGCCGCCGTACACCGGGCCAAGATCGCCATTTTCATCGGCCCATTCGTTCCAGATACGCACCCCGTTGTCTTGGAGGTATTTGATATTGGTGTCGCCATCAAGGAACCACAGCAATTCGTGAACAATGGATTTGAGATGCAGCTTCTTGGTGGTGACCATCGGGAAACCTTTGGAGAGGTCAAACCGCATTTGATGACCGAAAACCGATATCGTGCCAGTTCCGGTACGGTCTTCCTTGTGCGTGCCAGTGTCGCGCACCATCCGCATCAGATCGAGATATTGCTGCATGCTGTGTCCTGTTCTTCGGAATCGTGTTTGGGGCAGCATAGTCAGGTACAGGCAGCTCGGCAAGCCGTGCAGACACAGGTGGATCGGGCGGCCGATTTCGCGTTGTTTGCTTAAAAAAAATTGCCAATTCCCCTTGTGTGGCAAGGGGTGAATGACCTATATAGGGGCTGTCGGGGCAACCTGACTATGGCGTTACACGACTTGGCAGAATAGACATTACGGACCCGGGGGCGGTACCCGGCGGCTCCACCAACTTTCAAACTTTGACTTCGTCCGACTCAGGCGAAGATGTTGGGGCCGAAATAGGATCGACGTGTGTAGTAAAAGCCTCTGTTGGCGCTCGGCATGGTACCACCGTTATCGGGCTAATGTTTGTAAATGCAAACGACAACAATGCTCCGGTAGCTGTTGCTGCGTAAGCGGCACTAGCACCAAAGCGAAATTCCGGTTGCCGGGAGCGGTAATTTGGTGGGGGACGGGGCACCTAGCAACAGAACGCCCCACTCTTGTATTTCTTTCCCGCTTCGTTATGAATAGAGTTTAGGGATCAAACCCTGATCGAACACGTTGTGATATGTATACAGCGTGATCTAATGCTATATTATAATGACGGGATGGACCGCACTTCGGCGGTGCGCCCGCCAGATACAGGATTACTGATGCAGAAACCGGAAGAATTTCGTTACGATCTTATGGTCGATCAGGCGCTACGCGGCGTGGTGAAAGAAATCCTTGCGCGCGTGGCCGAAGAAGGCCTTTTCGGCGAGCATCATTATTACATCACCTTCCAGACCAATCATCCCGGCGTTGCCCTTCCTGAAGGTCAGCGCAAGGCACATCCTGATAACATCACGGTTGTCTTGCAGCATCGTTTTTGGGATCTGAAGTCTGAAGACGATCATTTTTCGGTCGGCATGAGCTTTGATGGCATGCCAACGACTTTGGTTGTTCCGTTTGATGCGATGCTGGCCTTTGTCGACCCGTCCGCCAACTTCATGCTGACCTTTAGCGTCGAAGAAGAAATGGACGATGCGGATTTCGATTACGACGAAGACGATGATCTTGATGCCGACCTGATCGAAGACGATGGTGGCGCACCAACATTGGTCGCCGAACCGTCCAAATCGCGCAAGAAACCGAAACCCGACGCAAGTGAAACGGGCGAAGTCATCGCATTGGATGCGTTTCGTAAAAAATAAGAATTCTAAAAAAGGGGCAGGTTCATTTCTGCTCCTTTTTTCTTTGGCGCCGTTCGGGACATATTCTCCGGTTTGATTTCCCGCAACCGGGATCCTGTGCTGTTAGGCGAATGTATCGTGGAAATTTTTCACGATTGGCGCTATGAAATGGCCAAATAAAAATAGACCCACCGTGTTTTTGAGAGAGACGAGAACCTTCCCATGAATGATTTTGTCTATAAACCCATGTTCGATCTGGGTAAGGACACCACCCCGTACCGCAAGATCGGGGATGAAGGTGTTTCGACCGTTGATGTTAATGGCGAGACCTATTTGAAAGTCGAACCCGAAGCGATTGAAAAACTCACGCTTCAGGCGTTTTTTGATTGCTCGCACCTTTTGCGTCCGGGCCACCTCGCACAGCTGCGCAAAATCCTTGATGACGACGAAGCGACCCCGAATGACAAATTTGTGGCGATGGATCTTTTGAAAAATGCCTCGATCGCATCGGGTGGTGTTTTGCCGATGTGTCAGGATACCGGAACTGCGATTGTCATGGGCAAGCGTGGTGGCAAGGTCATCACGGACGGTTCCGATGAAGAAGCGCTGTCAAAAGGCATCTGGCAGGCCTATCAGAAACACAATCTGCGTTTCTCGCAGGTGTCCCCGCTAAATATGTTCGAAGAAAAAAATACTGGTTCGAACCTTCCGGCACAGATCGACCTTTATGCGACCACGGGCGATGAATATAAATTCATGTTCATGGCAAAGGGCGGTGGTTCTGCCAACAAGACTTTCTTGTTCCAGCAAACCAAGGCACTTTTGAATCCGGAAGGCCTGCGGAAGTTCTTGGACGAGAAAATCCGCACCTTGGGCACGTCAGCCTGTCCGCCGTATCACCTGTCGATTGTGATTGGCGGAACGTCGGCTGAGGCCTGCCTTAAGACTGTGAAAATGGGGTCGGCACGCTATTACGATAGCCTTCCGACCGAGGGCGGCGACCATGGTCAGGCCTATCGCGATCTCGAATGGGAACAGAAGGTTCTTGAGATGACCCGCGAGATGGGCATTGGTGCACAGTTCGGTGGGAAGTATTTCTGCCATGATGTGCGCGTCATCCGCCTGCCGCGCCATGGTGCAAGCTGCCCGGTCGGGCTTGGGGTTTCGTGCTCTGCCGACCGTCAGATTTTGGGTAAAATCACCAAGGACGGTATCTTTATCGAGGATCTCGAACATGATCCGGCGAAATATCTTCCGCATGTGACGGACGAACATCTTGAAGACGAAGTGGTCAAGGTTGATCTGAACCGTCCGATGGATGAAATCCGTAAACAGCTTTCGGGCTATTCGGTTAAAACCCGTCTGTCGCTCAGCGGTACCGTGATTGTTGCACGCGACATTGCCCATGCCAAAATCAAGGAACGCCTTGATGCCGGTGAGGAAATGCCAGAATACCTCAAAAACCATCCGGTTTATTATGCCGGTCCGGCCAAAACGCCCGAAGGCATGCCATCCGGATCGTTCGGTCCGACCACGGCGGGGCGCATGGATGCCTATGTCGAACAGTTCCAGGCTGCGGGTGGTTCGTTCGTTATGCTGGCAAAGGGCAACCGTTCCAAGCAGGTCAAAGATGCCTGCAACAAATATGGCGGGTTCTACCTTGGCTCCATCGGTGGTCCGGCGGCCCGGTTGGCACAGGACTGCATTAAAAAGGTCGAGGTTCACGAATATCCTGAACTGGGTATGGAAGCCGTGTGGAAAATCGAAGTCGAAGATTTCCCGGCCTTCATCGTGATTGATGATAAAGGCAATGACTTCTTTGCCGAATTTGGCATCTGATTTTTTCAGGATTCTTGCCAAATTCAAAAGGCGGTGCAGGGGAAACCTTGTGCCGCTTTTTTTGTGTGCATAGCTGACCCGTGGTCAAAGGGACTTGCGGATATTGGGGGTGCGTGGTCTGATTTGGTCAAAATCAAACCCCTATCGGGAATAGTGATATGTCTGAAACTTCCGCGCTTTCTGCTTCTGCCACCACAGAAAGCCGTATGGTCGGTGTAACGTCTGCGTTGGCGACGGTGTTTATCTGGGCCGGTTGGCTGATTGCGACACGTTATGCAATGACGTCAAGTTTTACCGCCGTTGACATTGGTCTCTTGCGTTTTGTCGTTCCTTTTGTCCTGCTCTGCCCAATCTGGATCAAAAAGGGTATCTGGCCAAAGGGATTGTCCTTGATCAATGGCCTGATGATGCTGATCGGGTCTGGCGCATTTTATACCCTGATGGTTGCCAGTGCGTTGCAGTTCGTTCCGGCAAGTCATGTCGGGATTTTGTTGCCCGGTGTGATGGCGATTTGGGCGGTTTTAATCGCGATTGTCCTGTTTGGGGAACGGCCCGGCCGTGTCCGACTGGCCGGATATGGTGCGGTGATTGTCGGGGTTATGTTGCTTGTGGCCCTTAAGCCGGGCGGCGATGCCAGTACCGATATGCTGTATGGCTATGGCCTTGTGTCTGCCGGGGCGTTGATGTGGGCATCCTATACCCATGCCATGCGTCAAAGTGGCCTTGGCGCGCTTGAAGCGGCAAGTTTTGTCGGGTTTTGGTCGTTTGTCATTATTGCGGTGATCGCCCTTTTCACCGGTACACATATTCCCGATGCTCCGATGGGCGATGTGATGATGTTGCTTGTTACACAGGGGCTTCTGGCCGGCTGTGTTGCCGTTATTACCTATGGCCTTGCTGTACGTCACATCGGATCGACCGGTGCATCCGCATTTGGGGCCATGACCCCGGCACTCACCGCCCTTGGCGGCGTGTTTCTTCTGGGTGAAGAAAGCAACCTTGCCTTGGTGGCGGCCGTCGCATTGGTGATATTTGGCGTGATGGTGGCATCTGGCGTGTTTCGCCGGGTGTTGCGGTAATCCGTATTGTCCGGACAGCCAAACTGTTGTGCTGTGGTAATACTTGACTGCAATTGAAGATTGAATAAATTTTGCTGCATGCGCGAATTGTCCTTTTCGCGTATGCGGTATTACGCTAATGTAACGGTGGATGACGGCAACGGCGCCGTATCTTTCCCATCTTGATTGGCAGGCAACGAGGCTTGCGCAACCTTCTGGTTCTTTCGTTTGAAAGACCAGCTTGTTTTGCCTCGGAGTTTTGTCATGTTTGCCGGTTTCATCCGTTCCATATCCCCAGAAAATGACCAAGGTCTTTCGCCGCACAAAGATGCGGGACTTGCTGATGTTTTGCGACTTCTACGCAAAGTTGGGGCTGTCGCAGACGAGGCATCCGACCGTGATGGTGCGATCTTGGCAATCCTCACGGCGGTATGTGATTACTGCGCATGGCCGATTGGGCATGCCTATGTACGTGATGGCGAACATTTGTCATCTGCTGGTATCTGGTCGATTGATGGAAACATTTCGACGGCTGATCTTGCTGAATTTCGCACGCAGTCAGAAGAAACGGTATTTGCACTGGGCCAAGGACTTATTGGAACGGTTGCGGTGCGCGGTGAACCTGTTTGTATTGAAGATGTCACGCAAAAGGATGGATTTCTGCGCGCCGCAAGTGCGGCCCGAAACGGATTGCGCGGCTGTTTTGCCTTGCCGGTGAAACTGGGAGGTCAGACCGTTGCCGTAATCGAGTTTTTCAGCCCAGAGATTGCCAAACTTGATGCCGAACTTCTTGAACTTTTGGGGTTCGTGGGTGGGCAGGTTGCCCGGGTGATAGAGCGCGATGATGTGTTGAAATCGCGCGAAAAACTGGCATCGGACTTTGAAAATCAGGTTCAGGGCACAGTTGGGATGCTGGGGGCTGCCGTCAGTCAGATGCGCAGTGCGCTTGATGTTCTTGGCAATAGCAACAAAAGAACCGAATTCTGCGGAACGGCAATTGATCAATCTGCAAGCAGTGCGTTGTCCAATATCGAAAATGTCGCTGATCACATGGAAACCTTGCAGGGTGAATTGGCCGACGTTGGTCGCGACGCCGGGGAAACGGTGAAAACCACCCATGTCATTGGACAGCAAGCACGCGATATGCGTGATGGTTTTGCCGCCCTGCAGGACCGCGCAGCTGATGCAGAAAAAATGCTGTCGAGCATTGCGGCCATTGCAGCCCAGATCAAAATGCTTGGACTGAATGCTTCCATTGAGGCGGCCCGTGTAGGCGAAGCAGGCAAGGGATTTGCCATTGTCGCCAAAGAGGTCAAGGCGCTAGCCGGGCAATCGGCCACTGCAACAGAGGAAATTGCCCACTGGATGAATGGTATGACGGAGGCCATTTCCAAAGCCGGGGGCGATATTGAACATATCGCCATTGCCATGGACGGGTTACAGCAACGCGCCGAAGCAACCGCTGTTCAGACCGATAGACAGGCAGAAATCTGCATGTCGGTTGCACGTGATGCCGATGCTGCCTTGGCAGAAGCACGCAAGGTCGGCGACAGTGTTGTGGAAATTAACCAAGCCATCCATCACGCGACCACGGTTTCGACCGAGCTTGGTGAGGCTGCGATCAATCTCGAAGGGCAGGGAGCCGAACTTAGTGCGCGGGTCGAAGGGTTTGTTGGCAAGATCCTTGTGATGTGACACTTCATCCGCTGTTTGTGCTGGGTGTTGTTTAGGACAGCGGTACATCCGGGCCGGGGGTGAATTTGGCGGTGCGCCGCGCAATCAACCGCGCAAGCGGTGGGCCAAGTGCAAGCACCATAAAGAAACGTGTGGCTTGCAGGACCAGAATAAATGACAGATCAACATTGGTGCTGGCGGCGATAATCGCCACCGAATCAAGTCCGCCGGGACTGGTTGCCAGATACGCCGTGAGCGGATCGACATCCATAAACACCACCAACAGGACTGAAATACTTGCACAAAACGCAATCAGGACAGTGATCGACAGCAGGATTTTGGGCAGGGCATATGCCGCATGTCGGATTACTGCGGGCGTGAATTTCAATCCGACAGCCCAGCCGATGGCGGCATAGGCCAACCCAAGAAACCATTCGGGCAGAACGATATCAACCCATCCGTTGATGTGAAGGATGGTCGTTATAATGATCGGAAACAAAAGCGGGCCGGATGGCAGCCGTGAATAGATGCCAGCCACACACAGGCCAACAACCAGCGCAAGGGTGATGGCAAACTGGCCGTAATCAATGGTTGGGAACCAGTCATAGGTGCCTGCGGCGGCGGCGAGTTCCGGATCGACCCAAAGGTTGGCAATCGATGACGCAACAGCAACCACAATAACCACCCGAACATACTGCATGAAGGCCACAAGCCGGGCATCGGCGCCAAATGCCTCAGCCATGATGACCATTGCGGAAGCCGCACCGGGGGAGGATCCCCAAATGCCGGCGGTTCCCGGAAGGACCTGACGCACACAGAGTATCCAGCCAAGCAGACTGCTTGCGATCATGGTTAAGGCCGTGACCCCAAGGATCAGCGGCCAATCATGGGTAAAGGATGTCAGGATCCCGATGGACATTGATCCGCCAATCATGACGCCCAGCACCGATTGGGCACCAAGATAAATTGGTTTTGGCGTGGCAATAGTTGCGCCATTGGTGCCCATAATGATGCCAATGATCATCGGGCCAAGCAACAAGGCCGCAGGCACATGGAATTCATGTAGAAGAACGGAGAACCCCAGTGAGACCGTTACCATCAACAGCCATTGCAGGCTTTTGGGCAGGCGACCGATACGTTCGTTTGGGGCAGGTTGGGGCGTTTGGGCAAGATCGGGCAGATCAGAATCAGATGACACGGGCAGTCGCCTCATATGGTGGCAAAAGGCAGGTCGTCCGCGTGGTGGCGCGGATGGCATAGGTTACGGCGTTGGTGGGGACCGTCATAAGCTGTACGCGTGCAGTATAACCCGAAAAAAGTCGAATAATCGAGGGGCTAGCAATCATATCGCAGTTGGAATCTTGGCGGACTTGATTGTGCTTGGACAGAGCATGTGAAGTTTCGTATTAGTCATTGATTGGCTTAAAGTCAGCGGTTCTCAATATTGATGTTGCGGATTAGCGTGCGAAGTTCGGGGGAAAAGTTGACCAAGATATCCTATGTCGTAACGGTTTTTAACAAGGCCCCGTTCTTGCCATCTGTGATTGACAGTTTGCGCAATCAAACCGGATCGTTTGACCGTGAATTCATTTTCATCGACGATGGGTCAACGGATAACTCAATCGATGTCATTCGCAAGGCGACGTCCGGTATGGATGATGTTCGCATTGTCACACAGCCAAACCATGGCCCGGCTATTGCGACCAATAATGCAGTTTCAATTGCAACGGGTGACTGGATCAAACTTGTTGATTCTGACGATGTTCTTGCGCCTTATTGTTCAGAACTTCTTTTGAGTAATGCTCTGGCGCATGATCTTGATTTCATCTTCGGGTCTGCTGACTACTATGACATGGCAACCGGGCCTGTATTTCCCAAAACCGATATTGCGTCACTTAAGACCATTTTATTTGATGACCCACTTTGGACGGTGCTTGATCGTGGTTTCGCGCGCGTCAGTCATTGCCTATTTAAAAAAGATCTATTTGATCGGGCGGGAGGTTGTGATCCACGAATTTTCTCGCAGGACCATAGCCTTTTCATTCGCCTGATGGCACATGGCACGTTGGGCCAGATCAAGCATGTTGTCTGTTTGGGTCCCGAGGACGAGCCGGGCCGGATCATGAATAATCAGGCGCAGGTCATTCATGATGCCAGTATTGCGCTTGCCTATTTCCTTGCCGATCATCCGGCAATTACAGCAGACAAGCGCAGATTGATTACGAAAAAGGTGCTGTCGCGCGTTCGTAAATGGGAAAAGAAGGAACTGGGCAAAGGCGTATTTGGACCAGCCAGTCGATACTACATACTCGCGCGCCTTGGCGTGGCGGTCAGCGGTACGACGTTGGTATCTTTGTGTAACGTCATTGGTGATGGTCAGAAATTGCGTGTTTCAGACAAAACGAAATTACCAGTCTTACAGGATATCTCCCATGAGCCATGAAAACATTCAGGTCATTTTTGATGGTGATGAGAATGCCCCGCTGACCATTGTTCTGGCGCATGGGGCAGGAGCCCCTATGGACAGTCCGTTTATGGATCAGATGGCGAGTGAGTTGGCTGGGCTTGGCTGCCGCATTGCGCGGTTTGAGTTTCCCTATATGGCCAAACGCCGTCTGGATGGCAAAAAACGGGGACCGGACCGTGCACCGGTTTTATTGGAATTCTTTGGCGATGTTGTTGATCAGTTGGGCGATCCGGACAAGTTGGTGATTGGCGGGAAATCCATGGGGGGACGCATGGCGAGTATGGTGGCAGATGATCTTGGTATGGCCGGGTTGGTGTGCCTTGGCTATCCGTTTCATCCTCCCGGAAAGCCTGAAAACTTGCGGACCGAACATCTGACCGGTTTAAAAACACCGACCCTGATTTGTCACGGCACGCGGGATCCATTTGGCACGCCCGATGAAATTGCCGCGTATGATTTGGCCGACACTATCGCGTTGCATTGGGTTGCGGATGGTGACCATGGTTTCAAGCCACGCAAAAGCTCTGGCCGAACGCAATCACAAAACATCAAAGATGCTGCCACCGCCATCAACGATTTTTCCCGAGGCCTTGTGACATAACAGCCCGCCGGTTTGGCGGGCTGTTATAGCGGGTATCGTACCCCCAGTTAGTCACATATTGGGTGATGTCTCCCACTGTGGTGCCGCGTAATCAGGCCAGTGCGGCTTCGGTGGCATCAAGAAAATGCTGGGCATATTCCGGGGCAACTACGCCGTTCTGGCTTGCGACATCAATCCTCACACCATTGGGATCAAGCAGCGCGAAATGTTTCTGCCCCCATGGCTCACTGCGGACTTCAAGGGCAAATTCAAATCCAGCGTCGCGCACTTCATCCGCAGCAACACCAGCGTCTTCGACTTCAAGGCAGATGACACTGCCTTCGCCAAGGGTTGCGGCATGAAACAGTTCGGGTTGGGTGTCATGGCCGGGTTTCATCAGGCCCAGTTGAACCGATGGGAAGTCTGCCCAGACCAACTGGCAATACCATTCGCCGTCAAATACGGGCGTAAAGCCGAGTTTTTTATAGAAGGCGCGGCTTTGGGTGAATTTCTCGGTGATGATGATCGGATATGAGTTGGTGACTTTCATCGTCATGCTCCTGACGTTGGTGTAAAATCCTGTCCCGATTTCGCAATGTTGCACATACCTCCTGACAGGAGCCTGTCAGGAGCGTTATGATAATTTTTGGGGCAGGATGACAAAGGAGCGATCATGAGAAGGGCCGACCGACTGTTTCGCCTTGTCCAAATCCTGCGCCGCCGCAAATTGTGCCGCGCACGTGATTTGGCCGAGGAACTGGAAGTTTCCGAACGCACGATTTACCGCGATATTCGCGATTTGGCCGCATCAGGTGTCCCGGTGGAGGGCGAAGCCGGTGTTGGATACATCCTGCGCGATGGCTATGACCTGCCGCCTTTGATGTTTGATGCCGATGAGATCGAAGCATTGGTGGTTGCAGCGCGCATGGTGCAAAGCTGGACCGATCCACAGATGGCGCGCGCAGCGGGCGATGCCCTGACCAAGATCGAGGCGGTCTTGCCAGAAAAATTGCGTGGGTTGATCGGTGGGGTACCAATTGCGGTGGCCGAAATTGCGCAGGAACCGATTGCGATTTCCATGCCCAACCTTCGCCGTGCTATCCGCGACCGCAGCTTCATTGAAATTGACTATACCGATGCCAAGGGCGACGAAACCAAACGCCGCGTCAGGCCACTTGGCATGCTGTTTTTTGGCAGTACGTGGCTGTTGGCGTGCTGGTGTGAATTACGTGTTGCATTCCGCGTGTTTCGCGCTGATCGTATTCGAAATATGGATATCTCGACCGAACGCTTTCGTCCGGTCGCAGGCCAGACATTGCGGGACTATCTGATTTCCGAAGGCATCGAAGGCGAAATCCTCAATGGCATCGGTCGATAACGAATTTGTTCTAACCGTCGCAGAACTTTTGGCACCGCTGGGTCATATCCGACCCAACCGAATGTTTGGCGGCTTTGGTCTTTATTGTGATGGCGTGTTCTTTGCGATCATTGCCGATGATGTTTTGTATCTGAAAGGTGATGCGCAAACGCGTGCGACATATGACGACATCGGGATGGCGCGGTTTGCTGTGCCTTCGGGGCGGGCAATGACATTGTCATATTTTGAAGTGCCCGGCGAATGGATTGAAAATCCCGAGCCGTTGATTGAAATTGCCCATATGGCATTGGGTGCGGCCAACCGGGCCCAAGCGATTAAGGATACCAAAAAGAAAAAGCGCAAACCGGGCAAAGCCAGCCAAAAGTAAGACAAAAGAAACCGCGCTTAGTTTGACCGGTGGCACATTGGTTGGAAATTGTCTGCGTTATTGCCCAGCATATATGTCGGGTTTCTGATTTAGTCTGATGATTGTGTGATCAAGGGATGCAATTAAACAGCTTTTGCGTGTAAGCTTTTCACGACAAAAACAAAAATTGGGTATCCCGAAACGTGGCAACCGGTTCTGTTTGGCACAAAGTTGCCGAAATAATCAGAATTCATACGGACAAACCTGAGCTCATGCGGGCTCAGGTCAAGGCGTTGTCACGGCAGATCCCGGTTCTTTATGGCTTGTTGTTGGCCAACGCGGTTGCCCTTGCCTATACCCATTACGGAACAGCCCCCGATTGGTTGACGATCTATGCGGTTCTTGTCCTTGGTGCGTGTTGTATTGCGCGAGGTTATGCTTGGCAGCGGGCCGGCCTTGACGTCAGTGATATCAATGTCTGCATAGGACATTTACGCCGCATCCGGGTGATGGCGGTGGTGATTTCGGTGCTGTTTACCGCTTGGGCAATTACCATGTTTGGCTATGGTGATCCCTATCAACAGGGGCACGTTGCCTATTTCATCTCGATCACGGTGGTTGGCTGTATATTCTGTCTGGTGAATTTTCCGCCTGCAGCCTTGCTGGTTGTGGTGATAGTACTTGGGACCTTCGTGCTTTATTTCGGTTTTAGCGGGAATGAGGTTTATGTCGCGATTGCCGTAAACATGGCCTTGGTCTCGGCCATGATTATTCAGATCATCACCAGTTATTATGCCGCGTTTTCGGGTTTGGTTACGTCGCGCATTGATCTTGAACGTCAGCATAAAACAACGCTTGAACTCTCTGAGCAGAACGAAGCCCTTGCCTTCCTTGATCCGTTGACTGGCCTGTCAAACCGTCGTGCGTTCTTTGCCTATCTTGAAGACGCGGTTGCAACTGCCGCAGCCAAGGCGGATACGTCGGCGGGGCAGCATGATCGCTTTGCCGTTGCGATGATTGATCTTGATGGGTTTAAGCCCGTCAATGATGTGCATGGTCATCCCATAGGCGATGAGTTGTTAATGCACGCGGGCGAACGCCTGCGCCACATCCTGAGCGGCGATGCCTTGCTGGCAAGGCTGGGCGGGGATGAATTTGGGATTGTCCTTGGCGAATATAGCGACGCGACCGAGCTGATTGCCCTTGGTAAACAGATTTGTCAGGAGCTTAATCGCCCCTATACGCTGAGCAATGTGAGCGTGCAGCTTTCAGCATCTTTGGGGTTTGCGACGTACCCTGCGGTGGCACGCACATCAAACGGATTGTTTGAGCGTGCTGATTTTGCGCTGTATCACGCAAAAAAGAACATGCCGGGCGAAGCGGTGTTGTTTGCCGCCCACCACGAAACTCTGATCCGTCATGATTCACAGATAGAGCAAGCACTGCGTAAGGCCGATTTGTCGCAGGAACTTTCGCTTCATTATCAGCCGGTTTTTGATGTGGAAACCGGGGCTGTCAATTCCATCGAGGCACTTGCCCGGTGGGACAGTGCGCTCATGGGGCGGGTGTCGCCGGGGACATTTTTCCCGGTGGCAGAAAAAACCGGACAGGTTGGCATGCTGACCAAAATTCTGTTTGAAAAATTGCTGCGTGAAATGCGCGAATGGCCCGAACACATATCGGTGTCGTTCAACCTGTCGGCCCGTGATATTATTTTATCCGACACGACCGAATGGCTGATTGAGCAGATCAAAGCCAATGGTATTACCCCGGAACGTCTAACGTTCGAGGTGACTGAAACCGCGTTTCTGCGTGATTTTGCGGCCGCCCGAACCAGCATTCGCTATTTGCGCAACCATGGTGCGCGGGTGGCGATGGATGATTTTGGGATCGGCTATTCCAGTTTGCGATATGTGCATGAGCTGGAATTTGACTGCCTTAAGGTCGATCGCAGTTTTATCGCGCCACTGGCAAGTACCGAACGCAGCCAGCGGATTGTCAAAACGATCATTGATATGTGCACCAACCTTGAAATTGATTGCGTGATCGAAGGTATTGAAACCCAAAGCCAGCGTGACATCGTGATCGAGCTCGGGGGGCGTTTGGTGCAAGGCTATTTCTTTGCCAAACCAGTCAAGCGACCTGTTTTGAAACGTTTGCCCGCAATGCTCAAAAAACAGTAACGGTGCGTCCTTTGCCCATACGTCGATTGGGTACGTTATTGCTGGCGTCCGGGCGCTTGGCCCACTTTTGCCGGATGAAAACGGTACTGCACGATCAGTATTGATGCCTCGGTTAACATTCCCGCAACCAGATGACGATAAGCTGTGTCTTGCGAGATCGCAGTCATGAAGCCTTTTTATGCCAAGCGATCACTGATTTTGGCGCAAACAGGGCATTTTTTGATGTCATCGCAGACACATATTTCGCAAGAATTTAGTTCGGTCATTACCGGCAAGATTGATCTTGCCCCGGAAATTCGTCTGCGCCTGCGTCAGTTGATTGATAGTTTACCCGATGAGCCTGCCCGTCTTCGGGTGTTGGGACATGTTTTGCTTGATCTTGGTCTTTGTGAATTGGGGCTAAATGCATTTGGCCGCGCCTTGATTTTGGATGACCTTGATGCGGCAACACATATGGGCCTGACCCGGACCTATATGCAAATTGGGCGCCGTGAAACTGCGCTTGAACATCTTGAAATCGCCATTAGCCTGCGTCCGGATTCTCGGGAATTACGCGTTCTGGCAGCCGACCTTTTGGGATGTCGCAATAAAATGCGTGCGCTTGACCAGTTGGGGGCCGTTCTTGGCAATGAGCCAGATCACGCCGGTGCGCGCAAAGGATTGGCCAATCTGGTGCGCACGGTCATCGCGGGACGCCTTCAATCGGTTAAGGAACAAGGTGCGGCGGCTGTGGCAGAAGTCAGTGTTGAAACCGAGGCTTCGACACCGACAACATCTACCTCTGCACCGTATTACTGGTACAATGCCGCTGAACCGTTTGGCGATGTTGTGCAGTCGTCTTTGGGGCGTGCGCGATACGTTTCGTGACCCTTGCGCGATCAGGATTATCGCGGGTTTTTCCAAACTTCATGTTTTCGGGTTTTATTGGGGCTCGTCGCAGGCAGTAAAGCCATCTGCGCCATTTGCTGATTGCAGTGAGACGACCGTAAAATCATCGGAAAGCTGCACCGGGGCCCGGTCCATGAACTGGTCGGCAATTTGGGCCGCCAAATCAACATCGCTGCTGCTTTCCATAACGGTTTCATGCACCATTGAAAGCAGCTTTTCTTCACTTAGGAACTGACCATCATCCAACGTTGTTTCGATCAAGGCGTCGCTGTAAAGCAGCAGGAAGCTGTTTTGGTCAAACGGCACTTCACGGGTTTCGTAGCGCGCGTCACGAATAACGCCCAAAGGAACACCAGACCCATCAAGATAGCGTGCCGCACCGGTTGTACTGTCTCCCAGTACCGGGGATGTACAGGCCGCACTGGCGTAGGAAAATGTTGCCTTATTTCGATCAATAATCCCGTAGAGCATCGTGGCATACTGCCCAATTGGCAAAAGCCCCTTGAGATGCCGGTTAAGATTGCTGAGATACGCACCGGGATCAGGATCGCGTATCTGGTCTGACCATATCAGGGAGTGCAGTCGAAACGTATTTAACGCTGCCCCCAGTCCATGCCCCGCAAAATCAACGATATAGACCCCCAACCGCTGCTCATCAATTGGCACAAGACCCCACATGTCCCCGCCAAGCTCCGATGACATCTGGAAGGTCGCACTGATCCGCATGCCGTAATCAAACCCGGTCCCGCGATATTGTTCGGGGGCAGGGTTAAGGTTTTCCTGCATGTCACGCGCAAGGTCGAGTTCAGATTGTGTCCGTTCACGATAGGCGCGAAGCTGTTTGACGAGAAGCCGGTTTTCCAGATGGATTTTGGTCCGCGCGATCAGCTCAGCCTTATTGAGCGGCTTAAGGATAAGATCCGTCGCACCGTCATCGAAAATCCTTGTGCGACCTTCATTTTCTTCGAGTGCAGTCTGGGCAATGATTGGCGTTTCGGCAAATTGGGGATCGGCGCGCAGGGCTTTGCAAACCTCATAACCATCAAGTTTCGGCATGATGATGTCGAGAATTATAAGATCCGGGTTATGGGCTTTGGCCTGGGCCAGGGCATCTTCACCGTCCTTGGCAAACACAAGGTTCGTAAAGCCGTCCGACCGCAGGTAAGACGCGATGATTTCACGTGATAGCATCGTGTCGTCGGCAATCAGGATGGTTGCATTTTGCGGGGTGCGTAGCGCGGCATCGATACTACCCTGTGCGTCAAATTCGCGGATAAATGCTGGATCGGCCGAAAGGACGTCAGATTCGATCTGATCAAAGGTCAGTTTGATGGTTCGGCCACCGCGTGCAAATGTCACCGAATGGCACAGGCTTTTAATCAGAGGAAGACCACGGCCAAAAGTGGACTCCTGACCCGGCATTGTGGTCTCGTCCGTTTCCTTGCGCGGTGTGAAGCCAGCACCCTGATCGTTGATCGATATTACGATGTGGCCGTTCTTGCGTTTTTTCGCCGTCAATACGATGGCGCGGTCACCATATGTCGTCGATGCAAGTCGCTTTTTGGTTTCATCTCCAAGCTCGTTAAAGCGGTCCATCGACAGGCGACCACTGGTTGTAAGCGCAAGGTTCCCATGAATCAGGGAATTGGCAAATGCTTCCTGAACAGCCATTTCAACAGCCGGTGCAGTTGCCTCTTTTATCAGGCCGCGGTGGCGCAACGCGGTAACGAATTTTCGCGCAACCGGGAGGTGATAGGCACTACGCGTTGAAAGACAAACAAGCAGATGATGTTTGGATTTAGGATCGCTTCCAATGATCGGGCACAGATCGCCAAGATCCATTCCGTCAAAGCATTCAATGAAGTTGTCGGAATTTAACCGGATCAGGCTTCCAAGCCATTCGCGACCGGGATCACTTGGCAGCAGGCAGCAGGAAAAATGTGCAGAGTTTGAAAGGTCTTCTGGGCTGTTGCCGATAACATGTTCAAAGGGTATCGGATCGGACCTGTCCCAAATATTTGCCCCCGTCAGCAGGCTTTCAACATCATCAGATGAAAGCGACTGCGGAACGGCGACAGTAAGGGGGGAGTGGTCGTCGATATCCGACTCCATGAATTAGTCTTCCAGTTTGAAAAGCGTGTCAAAGCGGGCCACTTCAAGCATCCGTTTGACCTGTCCCTGTGCCCCGCGAAGAATGACGGTCGCACGCGCTTTTTCGCCTTCGTCACGCGCCAGCAATAGCATGCCCAGACCGGCTGAATCGATGAACTCAATACCGGCGACATCCAGCACGTGCGTCTCGGACTGATGGGCACGCATTTCTTCGATCAATTTGCGAAAATTGGAATGATCCCCAAATGTGAATCTACCCGTCAGTTCGACGGTCGTTGTCTTGTCGGTTTGTTCGGTGTTGTAGTTCAACCCGTGATACTCCTGAACGCCGATAATCTCGTTAAAACTATGCTTTTCTTAATCTTAGTCTGATTTTGTATGGTTTGAACCGACACTGCAACAATGTTTGCAGTTGTGGCAGGGATGTCACAATCGGTATGCTTGACCATAGTGGCTATATCGGGACGCGAACCAAAAAATGCCAGAGCAGGCACGCATAGTAATTGTGGAAGATACCCTGTCGCTTGCGCGGGTGTATCAGGACTACCTGCGTGCAGATGGTCATCTGGTCGAGCATGTGCTCAATGGTGCTGACGCCATTGAACGCCTGCGCCAAGATCCGCCAGATGTTCTGGTTCTTGATCTGGTGCTGCCCGATATGGATGGCCGCGAAGTTTTGCGAAGTGCCTCACATATTTGCCCCGAATGTAAAATCGTGGTGATTACCGCCCATGGATCGGTCAATATTGCGGTTGAAGCCATGCGCGAAGGGGCTTGGGATTTTCTGCTTAAACCCTTTGCCGCGGACAAATTGCGCGAAACGGTCAAAAAGGCGCTGGCGGGGCCATCGGTCCTCCCGCTTAAGAATGTTGAAGAATTCGGGGATCACGATACCGACCAGATGTATTTTGATATCATCGGCGGATCGGAAAATATGCGCGATATCTATCGCATTATTGAAAATGCAGCCCCAAGTCGCGCAACCGTCTTTATCACCGGGGAATCAGGAACCGGTAAGGAACTTGCCGCCGAGGCCATCCACAGTCGGTCCGAACGTTCAAGCGATCCATTCATCCCGTTAAACTGCGGTGCAATCCCCAAAGATTTGATGGAAAGCGAGATTTTTGGTCACGTCAAAGGCGCCTTTACCGGCGCTGTTGCTGATCGTGAAGGGGCGGCACATCGGGCGGCGGATGGTACGCTGTTTCTTGATGAAATCTGCGAGATGGATCTCGATCTTCAGACAAAGTTACTTCGGTTTATTCAAACCGGGACGTTCCAGAAAGTGGGTGGTAGTTCGCTTGAAACAGTTGATGTCCGGTTTGTCTGTGCGACGAACCGGGACCCGCTTGAAGAAGTGCGCACCGGTCGGTTCCGCGAAGATTTATATTACCGCCTGCATGTCATTCCGTTGCATATGCCGCCGTTGCGTGATCGTGACAAAGACATTCTGCAAATCGCGAATTTCTATCTGCAGCGCTACAACCGCGAAGAAGGCCGTGATTTCGAACGGTTCACGCCGGAAGTATCGGCATTGTTTGCCAGCTATTCGTGGCCGGGCAACATTCGTCAGTTGCAAAACATCATCCGTAACATTGTTGTTCTGAATAACGGCACGGAAGTAACCCTTGCGATGGTGCCGCGTCCGGTCAACAGCAGCACCGATGGCGATCAGTTTACCTCGGCAACAATCGAAGCACCGCCGCCCCATCCGGGCGTCTCCAATGATGCGGGAAACTCCGCGCGTTTGTGGGAAGGTGACCCCGAAGCACTGGCGTTTCTGGCAGGTGCACGTCAAATGCGCAAAGTTGTCGAAAATCGCCAGTCGCAAAATGCGGATAATCTTGTCGGAATGTCGGTGGGGGCCAATGCAAACGATCCGATGGCAATTCCGTCAATACCGCAAACCTCAGGTGGGTTGGGATATTCGGAAATTCGGCCCCTTTGGCTTGTTGAAAAACAGGCCATCGAAGAAGCGATAGAGCGGTGTGGAGGATCAATCCCGCGCGCCGCAGACGCACTGGGCGTCAGCCCATCAACGATATACCGTAAAAAGCAGGCATGGGAAGACGGCAGCATTCACTAAAGCCCGTCGATCTATATTACCAATGTCTGAAATGCTACTTCCAGCCGATCCCACTCGGCCTTCGTGCCGGGAAGGCCAAAACGCACCTTCGTTTCATCATGGTCAAACAGCCGAACCAAAATGCCCTTGCGGGCCAAATGGTTGGCAATGTTGTGTGCCTTTTGTCCATCAAACAGCAAAAACAGCGGCGTTGCCCCAACGCATTTTAACGGGCTGTGATCTGTGACAAGGGCTTCAAGTCGGTCGTGATCTATCCTAAGGCGTTCACGTGTTGCCTGCTGCCAATCGTGATCGGCAAAGGCAAGGGTCGCGACTTCCATTGAAGGGCCGGGAATGGCCCATGGTCCTATGCGTTCTTCAAGGTCACGCGCCAGTGCGGGTGAAAGGACCACACAGCCAATTCTGATCCCGGCTAGGCCAAAGAACTTGCCAAAAGATCGCAATACAAGTGTTTTGGGCATTTTATCAATCTGCGGACAAACCGATTGGTCCGGTTCGCAATCGATAAAGGCCTCATCAACAATCAGCCAATTGTTCGATTGATCGGCCAAATTGGACAGATCGGCGATATCGGATGCAGGGATCAGGGCGCCGTCGGGGTTGTTCGGATTAACCAGAATGACAACCGTGCCAGAAATGCCCGTTTCAAACAGCGATCGGGCCATGTCCAATCGCTCCATCGCAGGGATATCATGGTGTGTGCAGGCATGGCCCGCGCGTTGCCAACATCGACCATGCTCGGCATAGGTTGGGCCAAGAATATGCACGGAACTGATGTGGCTGTGATCGCGCAGCCAAAACGGAATGGTCTGAATAAGCGACTGGGTGCCTGCTGTGCAGACAAGGTGATCGGGCGATGGCAGTTGATAGTATTGGCTGGCAGCGTTTTTGAGCGCCGCCAATTCGCTGCCAAGTGGCAGGCGCTGCCAATGATGGGGTGCAATTTGGGGAACAGGATATCCAACCGGATTGATGCCGGTTGACAGATCAAGCCAGTTTTCGACCGCGATGCCGTATTTTTGCGCGGCAAGATCAATCGACCCACCATGATTGATGGGCGTTGTATCTGTCGGGGTTGTTTGGGTTTTATGCATTGTCTTGTCTGTCATCTACTCTGTCATCGGCAGCGATGACCCCAGTTTCGTGATGATGTCATTTTCCGATCAACCTCGGATCGATCTTGGGTCACCATAACCAGAAGGCAGGCAAGACGCACTTGCCTTGGTTGTGTTGACTGCGTATCGTCCGGCCACTCTCAATACCGGACATTGACCGATGATCACACCGAAAAACGCCACACAGCCAGATGAATGGCAAAAGATCAATCCTCAGCTTTCGATCACCGATCCGCAAAACGGATGTGTCGATATCGCGACGGTTGGGGCATTGAGTGATGGTTTCGATGCATCGGAATTGTCTGAGCGATTTTGGGACGAAGGATATTTCCTGATTGAGGACATCCTGCCAACCGATGCGCTGGCGACATTGCGTGAGGGGATCGAAACTCTTGTGCGCCATGATTTGCCGCCCGCCATGATTTATCTTTATGACGAGGCGTGGCAGATATTTATGCGTCTGCGTCCATTGCTTAGTCATTTCCTTGGCGACCGGTTGGCACTTTTACCGCATTTCTGGGCGTGGCACGTTGACCCGCGTGAGGATGGGCGTGGGTGGCCACCACATCGCGATTATCAGGGCGAAAGCGCGCTTGGCGATGACATGGTAATCAGTTTGTCTCTTTGGCTGCCACTTAGCGTTGCAACACCACAGAACGGTTGCATGTATGTATTGCCGCGTTCTTTTGAGAGGTGTTATGCTCGTAATGTTACTAAACCAAAAGACGTGAATTTGCAGGACGTTCGGGCATTGCCAGCCAGTCCCGGCGCGGTGATGGGATGGCGACAGGATTTGTATCATTGGGGAGGGCGCGCATCCAAACATGCGACGGAACCCAGAATAAGTCTTTCGCTGGAATTTCAGAATGCCGCCTTTGACCCACTTGCAGAACAGCTTTTGGAACTGGATCGGCCTCCGGAATTTCTGCAACGTCTGGAATTGATTGCATCACAGTTTGAAAAATACAAACACATGCAATCGATCGCCCCGGAAACCGTTAAATGGGCAAAGGCCGTTCTTGAGCAATGCGCGATTGTCCGGGGTTTTGATCCCCAGTGACGCAATGGGGAAAAAGGGTGCCTAAATGCTTCGGATACTGACCTGTGCCGGTATCACTCTGGCAGTCTTTTTGGCCATCACGCCGATTTTTCTTTTTTACTCATCGCTGTCTGACGCGAGCGTTGGCATGTTCACTTTTTCGATGATTGCCATGGTGGAAACCATTGCCTTGCTGACGCTTGCAATCAGCTGGATGGTTTACGAACTGACCAAACGCAAACAGTATGTTTTTGTCGTTTTGATCATGCTGTTCTTACTGATTGGCGACATTCTGGGCATGCCGCATCTGCTTGGGGATCAATTTGTTCTTGGCCGAGAACAGGCCATTGGAACATTCGTTGGACTTTTGGTTTTGGTCATGCGGTTTGCTGCGGCATTTATGATGGTGATGAGCTGGCATGCCGCGAATAAAAGCGATCAGATTTTTGTTCAGGATCGCGTCGTCGTTGCAACGATTGTTATTTTGGTTGTCGGCGGCTTGGCCATGATGGTTCCCATTTCGCTGCATCCTGACATCAACTTCGGTATGCAGCATGTGTTGTATGATGTCGGGACCCTGATACTGGCGCCGACGGCGATGTTGATGGCGATCGGTGCCGCCGGTTATATGGTGCGTTGTTCTGTGCGCTTTTCGCTGGCTGAGGCGATGCTCTGTACGAGCATGTTAATCGGCACGTTCAATCATCTGGCCTTGTTTGTCTTTGAAGCTGATAGCGTGGAGCTGATTGCCCGGTTCATTATCCCGTCACGGATTATAAGCTATAGCCTTGCCTTGGGTTTTGTTCTGCTGTCCTTGCGCAACCATTATCGCCAGTCATATCTTGCCAGTTCGGCCAAAAGTGAATTTTTGGCAACCATGAGCCACGAAATTCGCACACCGCTCAATGGTGTTCTCGGGCTTGCACAATTGCTCCATGACACGCGCCTTGATAACGATCAGCGCGAACGGGTTGATGGTATTTTGTCATCGGGCAGGGCGTTGATGGCTTTGCTCAATGATATTCTCGATATGAGCAAGATCGAGTCTGGTCGGGTCGAACTCGAGAACCGGTCATTTTACCCGTCCGACGTGACCTCCGATTTAAAAAACTTTGTCGGAACCATCGCGGCGGAAAAGAACCTGTCGGTGACTTGCAAAGACGGGGCGCTTGAGAACCTTGTCTTTTGGGGAGATGAAGTCCGTCTGCGTCAGATTTTGTGGAACCTGTTGTCCAATGCGGTGAAATTTACCCGCAAAGGTTCAGTTCGCCTTGAGATCAATAAAATAGAACCGGATCACAAGCCTGAAGAAGGTGTGCGCAGCCTTCGGGACGGGGAAGTGCTGTATCATTTCGCGGTGATCGACACCGGTATCGGAATAGCGCAGGAACGGCTGACCCAGATTTTCGCGCCTTTCACTCAGGCCGATAATTCGACAATGCGTCAATATGGTGGAACCGGACTTGGGCTTTCGATTGCGTTTAGCCTGACCGAGCTTATGGGCGGAAAAATGACGGTTAGCAGTGTTGAACGGCAAGGTACGCGGTTTGACCTTTGGCTTCCATTCATGACCGAAATCGAAAGCACTGAAAACCATCCACATTACGAAAAAGTTGTCGATGACGGCGGTACTGTCTTGGCCGGTGCGCGGGTTCTTGTCGTCGAAGACAACGAAGTCAATGCCAAGGTCATTGCGGCAATGATCAAGCGGCATGATTTGATCGTTGAAGTCGTACCCAACGGTCGCGAAGCTGTTCAGGCATTTCGTAATAATGACTATGACATCATCCTGATGGATGCACATATGCCGGTTCTTGATGGCGAGGGTGCGACCCGCCATATCCGTGAACTTGAACGGTTCTCAGGTGGTTTGCGCATTCCGATTATTTGTGTGACGGCAGATGCCTTTAACGACCGGCATCGCGATTTTCTGGCAGCGGGGATGGATGATGTCCTGACCAAACCGGTGGAAGAACGTAAGCTTTACAGCACACTTTTGAGATTCCTGCGTAACCGTCCACGTATTTCTCCTCGTTTGGAAAGCGATCAGTTTGATGTGGTTCCCTTGGAACTCGCATTGCAGCCCAAGGCGCCGACTGCACGCGCAACTGATACCAAGACACCGGATGCATCCGATGATGCAGCTTTGGGTGACATGTCATCGCTAAAGGACCATATACCGAACTCGGATGGCAAAACTGCTGATAATGTTGATGATGACCAACGCAGTGCAGACAAAGAGACAATAATGAATTTGATTGATAACAGCCGGTTCGATGAAATGTGTTCAGCGCTTGGAAAAGATCAATTTTCGATGCTGATTAATCTGTTGCCTGCATCCTATCAGGAAGAACGCGTCAAGATCGTTGAGGCGATCAATAGCGGCGATCGCGAAGCTCTGCGCCGGGCCGCACACACCATTAAGGGCATGGCGGGTAACCTTGCCGCACAGAAACTGGCAGACGATGCACGTGAACTTGAAAAATATGACGGTGCATTTGATGATGCAATTCATGCCCGTATTGCCGAGCTTGATAAACTGGCCGAAGACACGATTGCTGAAATGCATGCAGCATTGCGTGTGTGATCAAGACGGCGTTTGACGCGCTGTACCAGAAATACGGATATGAATGCTGTTGCAGGACTTAGGAGGGTGGATCATTGCCACCCTCCTTTTTAGTGTCTTGCCTAGCGGGTGATCAGGTCATGGCCGTGGCGTGAGACGCTTTCATTGCCGGTTTCCGTCACGATGACCGAATGACCGGGGCACATCGCAATCCCGCTGTCGCTGTCCATCAGGATCATGTGCAGGAAGAAAACCATGCCCGGTTCGGCAATGACCGGGTTGCCGTGATAAAACATCGGCCAATCCATCCAGTTCGGGGCAAATGTCGTTCCCATTGAATAACCGCAGGCATTCAGGCGGTGATCCCTCATGCCGCCAGTATCGCAAACACGGGCATAGGCATCAAAAACCTTGCCGATGGGCTCGCCCGGGCGCAATGCCTCGCGGCAGGCGGCCAAGGCATCGGTTGCGACCTTATGCATTTCGATATGACGAGGCAGGGCATCGCCGACCGGAATGGTGCGCATCATTGCCGCGTGATAATGGCGATAGGCCCCAGCCCATTCGAGTGTGATCTGATCGGTGTCGGCAATATGTTTGCGGCCGGTGAAATAGCGGCACAAAAGTGCATCGCGACCCGCACCAATGATAAATTCATTGCCCGGGTAATCCCCGCCACCGGCAAATACCGCACCTTGCATGGCAGCAAGAATGTCGCCTTCGAATGCACCGGCATGGACGGTTGAAAGGGCCGCATCCCATGCGTCATCGGCAAGACTGGCGGCGGTGCGAATATAGCCAAGTTCCGCCGGGCTTTTGACAACGCGCAATTCCGAAACAAGCCGCGATGCATCTTCAAGCTGGCAGAAACCATCAAGTGCGGATTCTAGTTTCTTACCATTGGCTGCGGTTAGGCCGTACGCCTCATACTCAACGCCAAGCTTTTTGCCAGAACAGCCAAACTCGGCAAGCATGTCGCGCAGTTGCACCGCCGGGTTTATGTCCGGTCCATCGACCCAGATACGAATGTCTTCGATGTCGGATGTGTGCTGTGCCTGACGAAGGTCTGGTGCACGGGTGATCAGGGCAACCTTTCCATCTGCGCCAAGATACAGACATTGAAAGAAAACATAGCCGAAGGTGTCATATCCGGTCAGATAGAACATGCTTTCCTGACGAAACATCAGGATCCCATCGAGCCCCGATTTTTCAAGTTTTTCAATGGTACGCGCACGACGGGTTGTGAGTTCGTGACGTTCAAAATGCAATGCCATAGACGGAGCCCCTGATGATGTCTTTGCCAAAAGCTAACAGAGAATTCGCACCTCAAATAGAAAAATAAACGTTTCAACGATAAAATAATGACAAATCGTTTCTGTTGATGGGAAGTAACTTTTTTTGTTGTTTTTCATCTGATGCTTAAGCTGCTTGGCACCAAAAACTAAGATGTGGGCAATAGACATTCCTGCACGGTTGCCTACATGAAAGATAACGGCACGTTTTCTATCGTGGGAAAAAGCTCGTGCCGCCTACGCTCAGGACCATCCCATAAAGGAGGTTAAAGTGGCGAGCTTGAAAAAATTCTCAGGCGAGAGTGACGTGCATACGCCAGCCTATCGACGCAGGAATGCCCCCGCCTATGAGAGCTGGCGACGCGACGATCTGTATCATTTGGCGCAGAAGCGTGGCATCGAAAACCGTGCGGACATGAGCAATGAAGAACTCGCACGCGCATTAAGCAGTGTACAAAACAGTCTGTCCTAAAGCCTGTGAGCATCTGGTTTCAGTCGGGGCTTTTATAACGCTTTGATGAAATTGTTCGGTCGACCTTGTCGGGGTTGTATGGCGTGACTTACCTTTCAGCAGTCTTGGTCTTTGAAAGGTGACAGCTGTGAAACCGGTATTGGTCGTATCGCATCGAGGTGACAGTTTAAGCGCGCCGGAAAATACGCTTGCCAGCGCACAAAAGGCGGTGATGGCCGGGGCCGATTATATCGAATTTGATGTGCGGCAATCTGCCGATGGCGTTTTGTATGTCATACACGATGACACCGTCGACCGGACCACCAATGGCACCGGCCATATTGCCGAAATGACCAGTGAGCAGATTGATGGCCTTGATGCAGGTAGTTGGTTTTCACCGGATTTCGCGGGCGAGAAGGTGCCGCGTCTGGACGACTTTCTCGGTCGCATCAAAGGGCTTTGCAAAATCTATTGCGAGATCAAACAAGCCGATGTTCCCGCGGTGATCAAAATGCTGCGGAATTTCGGGTCGCCAGATGATGCCTTTCTTGGATCATTTTCTGCCGAAATTCGCCAAGAATACCGAACCATTGCACCGGAAATCCGCCGCAACATCCAATTGCATGTCGCAGGATCACTTGAAAAAGCCATCCATCATGAACAGGGCCATATATTCGAGTTTCTTGAAAGCAACATCACGCACGACGATGTTCTAGAGGCTAAAAAACGTGGCCTTGAAACAATGATTTTCATCGATACGCCCAATACCGAGCTGTTTGCTGAACTGGTGCGATGGCAGGTTGACTATGTTAATCTTGATCATGCCGCGCTTTTTCGGGCTGTACAGCAAGAAGTTCTGCTGGAAATGCAATAAATCAGCAATCTGACCTGCTGTATTCCGATGCCATGGAATAATTTCCCAATCTCAAACTGTGAAATGCACAGTATCACGCGTTACAATCGATAGTTAACACGCGGGCGGGTTTGACCTGCTAGTGGGAATTGTCTATTGGATGCCCAATCGGATCGCGTGGTATTGTGCGTGCTGTTGATCTGTTTGTTCTGGGGGGTGAGACGTGCGGTTTTCTCTGCTGTGCCTGATGTGTGGGGTTATGTTGTCATGGGGGATGCCAGCCTTTGCGCAGGTCAATGATACTGCTCAAACGTCTGACCGGGTGCGTGTTGCCTTTATCAATCCGGGCTATGGTGATCGTGGTTTCTGGAAGGATGTCCGCGATACAATGCAGGTTGCCGCAGATCAGTTTGGATTTGATCTGTTCGTCTTTGACAGTAACCGTGACCAAAAAAAGATGATCGATAGTGCTCAGAGCGCTTTCGATATGAACCCACCCGCCGATTACATCATTGCCGTCAACGAACATCAGCAAGGCTCTCGCATTGTTCTGGAAGCCGAGAAACGCAGCATTCCGGTTATCATGCTGCTCAATGGTCTGACCAAGCCGCAGAAAGAAAACATCGCTCAGGTAACCGGGGATATGTCGGGACTGATTTTCACCCTGACGCCTGACAATGAGCGGGCAGGGTTTGAAATTGCACAGTCTTTGATCGATGGGGTGCGCTTATCGCATACTGGTGGCCTGCCACGAACAATTTGCCTGCTGTCGATTGCCGGGGATCGGCACACGCCGGCATCCCTTCAACGGCTTGAAGGCCTTGATCTTGCCCTCAAACAATTTCCTGTTTTGAATGAAAAACGTCGTTTGGTTGCCAATTGGTCTTTTGATGAGGCGTATCGGCAAACTGCGGCCTGGATTGCTGGTGGCCAATGTCTGGACGCTGTCTGGGCGGCAAATGACGATATTGCACTTGGCGCTATTGCCGCGATTGAACAGGCTGGTATGACGGCGGGAAAAGATGTGTTTGTTGGTGGCCTGAATTGGTCGGAAAAAGGCATGCAAAATGTTGCCAATGGGAAAATGACCATGACCCATGGCGGACACTTTCTTGCCGGCGCGTGGGTGATGGTTTTGCTAAATGATTATATCGCAGGCGTTGAAATGCTCCACGATCATCCAGAGATATCGTTTAGGATGGAGGCGATTAATCAAGGAAACCTTGCGCATTTCGAACGCATCTTTGGTACGCGAGATTGGAAAAATATCGATTTTTCCCAGTTCAGCCTTGAACATCAGACCTCGGGACGTGACTATTACTTTGGTGTAGAAGGTTTGGCTCACGCTATTTCTAAAGACTAAATAACCTATCCCAAGATACATGGCAGGAAAGAAAAGGATACTGGAGTGGTGCTTCAACCCGATGACAAGCATGATGATGCGCTGGCCGGATTGAAGCTGGGCAGCACCATTGCGGCGCGTCAGTTGAAGTATTCCTTATTTCTTGCCGCGATCCTTGGCCTTCTGATCACGACGTTTCAGGCCTACAACGACTATGGGTGGCTTTACGGCGTATATACGCAGGCCAATCAGCGCACAATCGCCAGCAACGTGCCTGTTGCAACGGAAGTTCTTAATAAGAGTGATCGTGAACTTGCCGATGTGATGGCGCGCGGAATGCTCAACCAAAGATCGATTGCGCGGATTACGCTTACGGACGCACAGCACGGTATTTTCTTTGAGAAAAAGCGCCCATTGGGACAAATACCGGCATCGCGGTGGGCGGAAAAGCTGTTTGGTGGGCTTCAGACTGTTGTCATTCCCGTGCGCGATCCAGATGTCCAACCGGTAACAGTCAGCGGCGAAATGATCATTGAGCTGAACCCGCAGGTCTATGTTTCAAGCTTTTTGTCGCGTGTCGCGTGGTCATTCCTAAGCAATATGATCCTTGCGATCATGATGGCCATGGCCTTTGCTGCGATGAGCTATTACGTGTTTTCCCGACCGCTTGTGCATCTTGGTGATTATATCATCAAGGCAGACCCAACCGATTACGACCGTCCGATGGAAATGCCCCCGCATCATCGCCACGACGATGAAATTCAATTGTTGGGGTCGGTTACGGTTGGCTTGTTTGGGATGATCCGTGGGCAAGTTGGCCAGCTGCGCCGTGCACGCGACGAATTGCAGGACGCCAACGTCAATCTTGAAGCCAGAGTACAGCAACGCACAGAGGAACTAAAAGATGCGATGCAAAAACTTGAAGTTCTGGCATCGACTGATCCGCTGACGGGGCTTCCAAACCGGCGGGCCTATCTTGTGCGTCTTGAAGAAGCCATCTCTGTCTGGCGCCGTCGTGATACACCGATGTCGGTTATCCTGCTTGATATTGACCGGTTCAAGAACTTCAATGACACCCACGGCCATCAGGCTGGCGATGCTGTACTTGTTGCCTTGGCAACATCAATGAAGGCGACATTGCGCGATATTGATTTGCCTGCCCGTATGGGCGGCGAGGAGTTTGCCGTTCTTTTGCCCGGTGAAGAAATGGACGGTGCTATGAAACTTGCCGAACGCTTGCGCGCGGAGTTTGAGAAATCATACGTCAGTTATGGTGGGAACAAACTTTCATATACCGCGAGTTTTGGTGTGGCGGGGCTTCCATCCAGTGCCAGCGCTGCAACACTTGATGCCAAGGTTGTTCGCAATCTTGACGCGCTTAAATCCCGCGAGAACAGCGATATCTCAGCTCTGATTTATTCGCTGGCGGACCGTGCGCTGTATAATGCCAAGGAAACCGGTCGCAATCGCTGTGTCCTGACCGATTTCGAGATGCTTTTCGAACAGATCAACGCATGACCTGTTTGGATACCTAAGCACCGTTGAAATCATAATTTCTGAAATGCTCGGCGTGGTCACGGGTACCTGATGCATTCGGGTTACTGACGTCCGTCGTCATTACCCTGTCGCGAGATGCGAATATCGCGGTGGATGGACACACTCATCAAAAGGCCAAAGCTGACCAGAATGGTCATCATTACGGTGCCACCATAAGACACCAACGGTAAAGGCACGCCAACAACCGGGATCAGCCCCATGACCATCGCGATGTTGATGAAGACATACAAAAAGAATGTCGATGTCACCCCAATGGCAACCATACGGCCAAATTGATTGCGACAACGAAGCGCAATCACATAGCCATAGGTAATGACCAGGGCATAAAGCATTAGTAAGGCAAGGCCACCAACAAGACCGAATTCTTCGCCAAGCATGGTAAAGATAAAGTCGGTCTGCTTTTCAGGCAGGAAGTTAAGGTGGCTTTGTGACCCAAGCATGAACCCCTTGCCAAACAGGCCGCCTGACCCCAAAGCAATCTTTGATTGGGTAATGTGATACCCTGCACCCAAGGGATCATTTTCCGGGTTCATAAACGTCAGGACACGGTTCTTCTGATAGTCACGGAGGAATTGCCAGCCGATCGGAATGGCGGCAAGCGCACTGCCCAGAATGAGGCCAAATTTCCACATCCGAACCCCGGCAAGCCAGAAGATCACCCCGCCGCCAGCAACCAGCAGCAACGCTGTTCCAAGGTCAGGCTGGCGCAGCACAAGGGCTGCCGGGGCCAGCACCATCAAAAGAGGGGGAAGCAGCAATGTAATGCGCCCGGTTTCCTCAACTGTGAGGCCATGGAAATACCGTGCCAAGGCCAGAACCAACGAGATTTTCATCAGTTCGGATGGCTGCAGCTGGAAAAAGCCAAGGTTGATCCAGCGCTGTGCACCCATGCCGATATCGCCCTTGATTTCGACCCCGACAAGGAGCACAAGGGCGACAAAATAGGACAGATAGGCCAGCTTGAGCCAGATGCGGATATCGGTTATCGCGATGATGATCATCAAGGTCGCACCAATGCCAAAACGCATCATCTGACGTTCTGCCCATGGCTCAAGCGATCCGTTTGCTGCCGAATACAGCATGGCAAACCCGATCCCCGAAAGCGCCGTGATCAAGGCAACCAGTGTCCAGTTCAGGAGTAAGAGACGGCGTCCGATTGGAACGTAGTCTGGGTCTTCACCAATGCGATATTTGCTAAACGGCATGTGATTAACCCTCGCCTTCTTCGGATTGTGGCGGCTTTGGACGAAGCTGAGCGCTGGCTGGCAGATCGGCTGCTGATATCCCCGGTCTGGCAGATTGTAGTTCCTGCGCCTTGATTAAAAGGTCACGGACAATCGGGGCTGCGACTGACGACCCACCGCCGCCATGATCGACCACAACTGCACATGCATAGCGTGGATTTTCAATCGGGGCAAAGGCAACAAACAGAGCGTGATCGCGATATTTCCATGGTAAGTCATCGTTGTCCAGAACACCGGTGGTCTGGCGTTCGCGCATGGTGACCGGCGGACCTGGCTGGTGCCGCTTTTACCCGCCAGTTCCATGCCTTTGATGTCAATGCGCGCCCGATACCCTGTTCCGTGTAGTTCGTTACTGACCCCGTTCATGCCGTCGCGTACGCGGGCAAGACTGGCACGGCTGATCTGGAGGTCGGGGAATTCTTCGTTCTGGCGGCTTGAAATGCCATCCGGTGCCACATGATCACGCGTCAGATGGGGTTTAACGGCTTTACCCGATGCAATACGCGCCGTCATGGTGCAAAGCTGAAGCGGGGTGGTTAAAACATACCCCTGACCAATGGATGCAATCAGAGTTTCTCCGCCTTGCCAGCGTTTGCCGAGCTGGATCTCTTTCCAGTCTTTGGTCGGGATCAGGCCACTGCGTTCATTGGGAAGGTCAATGCCGGTTTCTGTACCTAGGCCAAGCTTATTGGCCATCGCAGCAATCCGATCAATGCCGATTTTCTGGGAAATTTCATAGTAATAGACATCGCAGGAATGCTTGAGCGAGTTATGCATGTTGACCCAACCATGCCCGCCGCGCTTCCAGCAGTGGAAACGCGCATTGCCCAAATCGAGATGCCCGTTACAGAAGAACCTCTGGTCCGCTGAAATGATGCCAGATTCAAGTCCCGCCAAGGCAACGCACATCTTAAATGTCGAACCGGGAGCATAGGTGCCGTTCACAGCCTTGTTTGACAGCGGGGAATAGGGATTGTTGACCAGAGAATTCCAAAGTCTGTGCGAAATGCCAGTGGTAAAAGCGTTGGGGTCATAGGCCGGGTGGGACGCCATGGCGAGCACCTCACCATTATGGATGTCCATAACGACCGCAGATGCGCTTTCCTGTCTTGAAAGCCGTTGATTGGCATAACGTTGCAATTCAAGATCAAGCGTCATGACGACGGTGTTACCGCTTTCGCCTTCTTCGCGTTCAAGTTCGCGGATCACGCGGCCCAGGGCATTGACTTCGACCTGACTTGTTCCTGCTTTCCCCCGCAGTGCCAGATCATAAACCTTTTCAATGCCGCTTTTACCGATGGTAAAGCCCGGCAATTCCAAAAGCGGATCTCCATTCAGTTCCTTTTCGGAAACAGCGGCAACATACCCCAGTGTGTGGGCAAGGTGCGGTCCTTCCGGGTAATCACGTGATCGACCGGCATCGATTATAAGGCCGGGTAGGTCGGGTGCGTTAACACCAACCCGTGCGACTTCATCCCATGTTAGATTGTCTCGAACGGTTACCGGAACAAAGGACCGCCGCTTTGCAACGTCGCGTTCAACCCGTTCGATGATACCCGGGCCAAGATCAATAATCTGATTAAGGATTTCAAGTGTGCGGCGCACGTCAGGTGTTTGTTCGCGCACAATCATGATGTGATAATTTTGACGGTTCACGGCCAGCTGGGCGCCGAACCGGTCGGTAATCAGGCCGCGCGGTGGTGGCAGCAAGCGATGAGAAATACGGTTTTCATCGGCCAGTGTCCGGTACCGGTCACTTTCAAGCACCTGAAGGTAGTACATGCGCGCAGCCAGACCGGTCAGCAATAATCCCTTGCCCGCACCCAGCATCAGGGCGCGTCGGGTGAATAATCTGAATCTGTCTGAATCGCGGTGCCACATGGGCGAAGATTACCTGTCTATGCTCGATAATGTGGGGCAAAACCCCGTCGTTTGAGCCGTTCTATCTGGCTTGTCGCTGCTTGGAAACCATCTTGTTACATCATAACGGATCACTGTTGCCAAAACATCAACTTTGCCAGATTTTTCTGTGCATGATGCTGTTGCTTATATATAGCGCAGCAAGCTGTTCTGGGCACGGGCCAGCCCCCATGCCACAAGCGGGAAAAGTAACGACGTGAGCACATAACTGATCAATGTCGCCTTGATCGGCAAAAGGGCCCCGATCAGGGCTGAGCTTAGTAGCCATTGCACCAGTAAGGCCGGAATCGCCACCAGCGCAAAGCCCCACCACATCACGCTGAACGACTTATTGTGGAAAAAACGACCCTGACTGGCCGAGCCGGTCTGGACAAGCAGCAGCACGAGTGAGCTGACCCCCAAAGGTAATCCCATCAGAAGGTCCTGTAAAAGACCAAGGAAAAAGGCTGTTAAGGCGGTAAGAAGATCAGGGCGGTTCACAGACCAGTAAAATACCGCCATCAACGCCAAAGAAGGTGATGCCGTCGAGAGCAGGGGCAGGCTGACAGGCAGCAGATTGATCAGAAGCAGGACGAAAACACTAAACGCCGGGAGAAGACCGCGTGCAATAACGTCCAGTCTATGCCAGACGCCGGGTTTCACGGACGATCCCCTTCTGGGGCCGGTGGTTTGAACATCGGCTTGTGGGCATCAATCTCGGATTCCTTCGGCACCACACCAACACCGGCGGGGATGTCAGGTGCAAGGTTGGTGGCATCGGTGTTCGATGGCGCCTGACTTTGGCGAATGCGTTGCTCACTTAAGATGCCATGCAGACCGTAATTGGCAACGCGCAGGTATTCAAGCTGATGGCGGCGGAACAGCGGGGCAATACGCACCGCATTTTCCGAAACCGACGATACAACGCCAACCGGAATACCCGGCGGGAATGCACCACCATGGCCGGACGTCAGAATGCGGTCACCCGGTGCGACCGTTGCATCCGCCGTCAGGAATGTCAGAAGCGGGCGGGTGGTGTTGTCGCCTGATACAAATGCGCGATCACGGGAATTTTCAACAATGACCGGGACGCGTGAATTGATGTCAGTAATCAAAAGTACGCGCGATGCCTGATAACCGGCTTCGGCAATACGCCCGACAAGACCTTCGTCGGCAATAACCGCCTGTCCCTTGATCACGCCATCGCGTGATCCTGCCGAAATCATCAGGCTGTGGGCATAAGCGCCCCCCATGTCGGCAATCACGCGTGACGTCACAAGATGCAGGGAGGGGGGGGTTGTGTATCGTGCCAGATCCCGTAGACGGGCGTTTTCATGCGACAAATTACGCGCAGCTTGCTGCCATGCCAGCAATTGCTGGTTCTCGCGGCGCAGGCGTTCGTTTTCCTCGTACAGATGTGCGAGGTTGTAAACTTTGTCGGTAATTTCGTTGATACTGGCTGTTGGACGGGACACGATATTCATCACCGGCGACACAAGGTCGGCCGATGCGGCCCGAATGCGTTCAATCAGGACTGTATCGGCCTTGCCCAAAAGCATTAACCCAAAGGCCGAAAAGATCAATAGAATGAAAGCGAAGCGGTGAAGCGCCGTACGTAACGGCGAAAAGATACGCTGCTGCGGACCGCCATGCTGTGCCAAGAGTAATCCCCGCCATTTCGAGAAAGGTTACGCAATATCCCTGTCAGGATATCCAACCTTAACGAAATCACCGAGTCGCGTCCAGTGTGGATACGACTCGGTGAAAAGTTTTTTATGATCAGATTTTGGTTAGTAAGCTGTGTGCAGAACATTGCGCAGCATCTTTTTCTCTTCGAGTGCGCGACCGGTACCGAGCGCAACACAGGAAAGAGGATCGTCCGCAATCGAAACCGGAAGTCCGGTTGCATGACGCAAGACATAATCAAGATTGCCAAGCATTGCGCCACCACCGGTAAGCACGATGCCCTTGTCAACGATATCAGCAGCCAGTTCCGGCGGCGTCTGCTCAAGCGCGACCTTGACGGCCTCGATAATTGCAGAAACCGGCTCGGCCAGGCTTTCAGCGATCTGACGTTCGGAAATCATCAGTTCTTTTGGCACACCATTCATCAAGTCACGGCCACGGATTTCAACCGTTGCACCATCACCATCATCGGGTGCGCATGCAGAACCGATTTCCTTTTTGATGCGCTCAGCCGTGCTTTCGCCAACCAGCAAGTTATGGGTGCGACGGATATAGGCGATGATTGCCTCATCCATTTTGTCGCCACCAACACGTACTGAGCGGGCATAAACAATGCCACCAAGCGACAGAACGGCGACTTCGGTCGTACCACCACCGATATCAACAACCATCGAGCCGGTCGGTTCGGTAACTGGAAGGCCGGCACCAATAGCCGCAGCCATCGGTTCGTCAATCAGCCAGACCTTGCGCGCGCCAGCACTTTCAGCACTTTCCTGAATTGCACGGCGTTCAACAGCGGTCGAACCAGATGGAACGCAGATGATGACTTCCGGGCTCGCGAAGTTACGACGACCATGCACTTTGCGGATAAAGTGTTTGATCATTTCTTCGGCGATATGGAACTCGGCGATGACACCGTCACGAAGCGGACGGATCGCCTGAATATACCCCGGAGTACGACCGAGCATTTGTTTGGCTTCTTCACCAACCGCAAGAACTTGTTTCTTGCCTTTTTCGTCGGTAATGGCCACCACGGATGGTTCGTTAAGGACAATGCCTCGCCCTTTGACGTAAACCAGTGTGTTAGCGGTGCCCAAATCCACCGCCATGTCGGAGGATAAAACCCCAAGAAGCTTGGAAAACATTCCTGCCCTATGCCCCGGTTAATAGTAAAATCTTGAATACGAATGTACCGGCTTTGATAGCGCAAGGATTAAGCCGATGCACGAATAATCTGCTCAGGGGATTGAGGAATAATTAAGGCGCGTCAAATTCTTGAATTAAAGCAACAAAAACATGATCAGGAATATGGTGTTGGCGGTTTAATTCAATTTTGATCGCTTTTGTCTTCAATCTCGTTATCAGACAGGAAGTTCGTGATAAGGGATACGACTGTTGGACTGCTTTCAACAGGAAGCCATTCCCGAGTCGCTTGTTTTTCAATTGTTTCGCCACTGTTCACCAGTTCGAACTGCACCGGTTTCCGGTTGGGTCCAAGGTCGCGGTCAATGCGCCATTGACACCATGCAGGGGGATTGAATGGATCATTCCTGACCCCGACCAACAAGCTTGGAACAAAATTGTCCATCTCCGACATGCATTGCGGACGAAGCCCGACCAGTGCACGGAACCGTTCGGGGATGCGTTTGGCAAGTCCATGACGGTAAATGGTGAACTGGGCCGCGGCGGCACCATACCCATAGCCAAACACGGCAATGCGTTTCGCGTCTATGTCTGGTTGCTGTGCAAGGTAGGAAAGCGCGCTTAGGGCATCAAACGACCAATAGGTGAGGCCGTGTTTGGGTTTGTCGAGTGAACCTTCTGTGCAATAGGCCTGCGACGGATGGGCCTGATACGGGGAAATCAGCAAAACGCCAAGGCCGGCATCCTGCAGAATGGCAATCCAGTTTTCGGGAAACTGGTCATTGCAATCGGGCAGGGCGACAACCGCAGCATGTTTGCGGCCGTGGGCCAGAACGGAATTCTTTGGCGGGAAATAGCGGGCCGGGATATCGGATTGCATGCTGTCGTCAACGCCGGGGATTGTTTTCCCTTCGGCGATCAAACGTTGGCGCAGACCACTTACCGGATAAGGCTGAGCAGGGACCATGATTGACTGCCCCGGATCTGCTTTCGCGGCGTGTGAAATTACCGCAATCGAATAGAAGGTACTCACGCAAAACAGGCAACCAGCCAGCAGAAATCCCAGGCGACAGTGTCCGGAACTATGCAATCCAAGCATGTCATCACCCCGATCATGGTTTCACAAGATGATATCACAAAGTGCGACCGCACGATATTTACATCAGACATAACGGGTGACGTGCGATAGAGAGCGCGCAAAAAAAGGTGGCGAAACCGCCACCTTTTTCAAAGCTTGTGAAAAGTACCGATCAGGACGCCATGGCATCCGGTGCAGTTCTTTTGCTTTTTTCAATCAGCTTGTTAACGGCGGTGACATAGGCAACACAGGACGCGACAACCGTGTCGGTGTCTGATGCATTGCCAACCACAGTACGGTCTTCACCGTCGAGTTTAACTGTCACAGTACCTTGTGCGTCTGTGCCCTCGGTCACGGCGTGCACCTGATAGAGTTTCAGGCGCCAGTCATGGGGGTAGATTTCCTTGATCGCATTAAACGTCGCATCAATCGGGCCATCACCAGTGGTTTTCGCCGTGCGGCTCTCGCCATCCACAGTCAGTTCGAGTTCCGCCGTCTGCGGTCCGCGGGAGCCACAGGTCACGGTCAGGCCAACGAACTTGATGTGTTCGTTGTCACGCATGCCGTCATCGACCAGAGCGACAATATCGTCGTCGTAAACTTCTTTTTTCTTGTCGGCCAGTTCCTTGAAGCGTGCGAAGGCATCTTCGATGGCATTGTCACCCAGTTCGGTAAAGCCCAGTTCTTTGAGCTTTTCCTTAAAGGCGTGGCGACCGGAATGCTTGCCCATCACCAGACTGGATTTATTCAGGCCGATGCTTTCGGGCTTCATGATTTCATAGGTTTCAGCATTTTTCAGGAAGCCGTCCTGATGGATGCCGCTTTCATGAGCAAATGCGTTCGCGCCAACAATGGCCTTGTTTGGCTGGACAACAAAGCCCGAAACGGCCGAAACCAAACGCGATGCGTTCATGATTTTGGTTGAATCAATACCGGTTTCATACGGGAAGGCATCATTGCGGGTTTTCAACGCCATGATGATTTCTTCGAGTGCGGCGTTCCCTGCACGTTCGCCCAAACCATTGATGGTGCATTCGATCTGACGTGCACCGGCATGAACCGCTGCCAGCGAATTCGATACCGCCATGCCCAGATCATTGTGGCAATGAACCGACAGGATTGCCTTGTCGATGTTTGGCACGCGGTTAAACAGCATGGTCATCAGGTCGGCATATTCGGTCGGGGTGGTATAGCCAACCGTATCGGGGATGTTGATTGTGGTTGCACCGGCGTCAATTGCCGCTTCAACGCAACGGCACAGGAAGTCGTGCTCGGTCCGTGAGCCGTCTTCGGCCGACCATTCAACATCATCGGTGAATTTACGCGCCAGTGTCACACTTTCGATGACTTTTTCCAGAACGCGTTCTGGTTCCATCTGCAGTTTGTATTTCATGTGCAGCGGGCTTGTGGAGATAAAGGTGTGAATACGTTTGTTTTCCGCAGGTTCCAGCGCCTCAGCAGCGCGCTCAATATCACCCTTGGCCGCACGGGACAGCGAACAGATGGTCGGGCCCTTGATTTGCTTGGCGATTTCATTGACGGATCGGAAGTCGCCATTCGATGCGATGGCAAAGCCTGCTTCGATGACGTCAACTTTCAGTTCCGCCAGAGCATGTGCCACACGCAGTTTCTCATCGAGCGTCATCGACGCACCTGGGGACTGTTCCCCATCACGCAGGGTGGTGTCAAAAATGATGACGCGATTGTCGTTTGCACTAGCCATTGTCTTGTTTCCTGATCAAACGGGCCTTGCCCGGTATATACAAATTCTGTCTGGAAGGAGTGCGGGCCATCTGGCGCGACTTTTTCCCCTGAGCTGCGGCACCGTGATCAACATCGTCTGCGTGATCTGGTCCGTCGTCTTTCGCTCAGGGGCGTGTAAGTCGTAGCGCGCCTAGGGCAGCGAGACCAAGTAGACCGAAAAGTAGGTTGAGAGCAGACAGCACAAAGGCGCCCGAAGCGTTGGCTTCGGCGCGATCGGCAAATGCATCAATGTTGCAATTGTCTGCGGTCATCGGTCTTCATCAAATGGTTTTCTAGGCCAGACGGTGCTGGCGACGTCCCCAATTTCGTTTGAGCGTCCACGAAGGTCAAGTAATTTTTGTATCTTTTGTCGGCTTTTTTGAGTGGAATTTAGCGAGCTATGCTAATCGGCAGGCTCATTCTTTGGCTTTGACGGGGAATTTTAATGTTCAGGCATGCCATACTTGGAAAAAGATGCTGGCTGGGTTTCACGTTATCAGGTAGTGGTTTTGCCCTGATTTTGCGAATTGTGAGATTTGCGTATCACAGTTGCGCGCCACCCATCGTCACAGGAATATTCTATGGTCAGTTTGTCCTTGATCGGGGCCTTTATCCCGACGGCCTTTTTTGTCTCGATTACGCCGGGCATGTGCATGACGCTTGCGTTGACACTTGGCATGACCATTGGGCTTCGCCGTACCTTGTGGATGATGATGGGCGAACTGGTCGGTGTTGGGATCGTTGTTGTGGCATCGGCACTTGGTGTGGCAGCCGTAATGTTGCAGTACCCGGCGATATTCGCCGTCTTTAAATATATTGGCGGTGCATATCTTGCGTGGTTGGGCATTCAGTTGTGGCTATCGCGCGGACGCATGGCAATTTCATCCGAAGTCGAGGGTGCCAAGACGGCAACCCCCTATGGCTTGATAACCCAGGGGTTCGTGACGGCGATTGCCAATCCAAAAGGCTGGGCTTTCATGATTTCATTGCTGCCCCCCTTTATCAGTCTGGAACATGCGATGGCGCCACAGCTTTCGGTGCTGGTTGCAATCATCCTGATGACCGAACTGATTTGCATGACGCTGTATGCGACAGGTGGCCGTTCGCTGCGTCGGTTCCTTGAAAAAAGTGGTAATGTCCGGATACTCAACCGGATCGCAGGGACCTTGATGGTGGCTGTTGGTGTTTGGTTGGCATCAAGCTGAGTGGACTGCTGGAACCGGTATGTGGCCTCGTTTGAACAAGCCCTAAGTCGTTATTCTTTCGTGCGTTAATGTTTGTTTTGTTACTTGGCACTACCATATGCAATTAAGGAAAAATTGCAGGGTGAGCAGTCATGCGCGAGATGCGCTGTATCGTTTTTGAAGATGCTGAACTGGTCAAGGCGCTGATGGCGTATCGCCGTCGTTCGGGAAAGCCTCTTCCGTCCGGGCAGATTAGCGGTCTTGAGATCGAAAAGAAGCCCGAAGTCATCGTGCGGATGACAATCACATCGGATGCTGGCGAAAAAGTTGTCGTGCCAACGGCCGGGGCGGAGCTTGCTGCGGCAATGATCGCGCATTGCATTGATACAAGAGTACCTGTGCCAGCATCCTCGAACAAATCCATCACGACGATTGATGGTCATATCGCACTTAAAATTATGCTGAGCTGACGTATTCTGAACGGGTCAGAATAAAGACCTAGAATTAAAAAAAATCGCGGAGTAAACCGCGATTTTTTCGTTTGTGATTTAGCTGTCGTGTTCTGTGCAGGTCTCTATTACCACTGCATCATCTTGCCCTTGAGCGCACCCATGCGTTCGTCTTCGTCTTTGAAGGTTTGTCCGGATGCGATGCCATCTTGCATCTTGGTCATCAAAAGCCACTGTTTGACCTTCATGAAGCGCGGTGCAAGGAACTGGTAAGTGTCTCGCACAAGTCGAACGGCCACCGGGCCACGCTCAACCTCAAGGTTTTCCCACTGAACAATGAGCGGTTCCCAAGCGCGCAGGCGCCGATGCAGGTCATCGCGTTTGGTGCGGATATATTGCCGTTGGGACGAAAAGTTTTTCAGGACGGACATGATTTCGCCGGTATTGGCGTCAATCTCTTCAAACGTCGTTTCGAACTTCTTCTTGGCATCATCAAGCAGGCGAATGGCTTGGGTAACAGTTTCCAGAACGCCTTTTTCATGCGCGTAAATGCGGCGAAGTTCCTGCATCTTGCGGTCAACCATCTTGATGCTTCGATATTTCTCGCGCAAGGTCTCGACATAGGAAAGTTCGTCTGCAACCTGATGAACCAGATTGACGACTTCTTCGCGGTTTTCCTTGCCCAACCCAAGCTTCTCGGCGACTTCGTCAAAAGCCTGATTGATCTTCTTTTTGGTACCGGGGTCTTCCGCGATCTGCATGAGCTGATCAGGATCCGTGATCAGTTCTTCGTTGCCTGACATCCATGTCACGAGCTGCATGGTGATACGGTTATAGGCAATCGCCTGATGTGCTTCGTCGACATCCCACGATGCTTCACCGGTCAGAACCTCAAGCGGAAGGTCATCGCCCGGCCGCAAGATGTTAATGAAATTAAGTGCTGTATCGATCAGACTGATCAGCTCACCATCCTTGGAATTCACATCAATATCGAATTCACGGCAGATAGCACGCAGCGGCAGCGAAACAACCGATCCCTCGGCCATTTGCAGCACAAACAGAGCTTCATCTGAAATATCAGACTTTTGAAAGTGGCATTCTTCGAACGTTTTGAAAATCTTGTGTTCAAGTTCAATTTTACGTTCGGATTTCTTGCGCGTCATATGGTCGCTCCGCCCCGCAAAGCCATTGCATTCTTATGTTGTATGGCACAAGACCGAATATAAGAGGTTCGGTCTGTTCATTTTGGCTTGGCGAGACACAATCGGGTTTGCTCGAAGTCAAATTCGCATCACACCACTTATGGCATAGATAGGCCCAAAGATGGTCTTATTTTCCGGTAGACCCGGTATGTGTTTTTTTATTGAGACATACAGGTATTTCGCCCACCTTGTTTTGCCTCGTATAGCGCATTGTCTGCACGATCAACAAATTCCAGTATATTCTCGCCAAGTCGGTAGGACGTCAAGCCGATTGAAACAGTTAACTTACCGAAACTCTTTCCTGTTTTTTTATTGATAATCTGTTGCATGGAAACATTGTTGCGAAGTTTATCCGCCAGCTTTTTAGCATTTTCCAGCGACGTGTCGGGCAGGATAATGGCAAATTCCTCGCCGCCATAACGCGCAACAGTATCCGCACCCTTGGTCGAATTTACCAGAACCCGCGCCACTGCTTTTAAGACGCCATCGCCAGTGCGGTGACCAAAATTATCGTTGAAGGCCTTAAAGTGATCAATGTCGATCATCAGCAACGACAACTCGACGCCGGTTTCCATGGTCGAGGTAACAGCATCGCGGAGTGACGTGTCAAAGTTCTTGCGGTTGGCGATCCCGGTTAGGGTGTCTGTCAGCGCATCACGACGCACCAGTTCCAGTTCGCTGCGCACGCGACGGACTTCCTGATGGTACTCACCAAGGTTACTGTTGAAATCACCATAACGATTTCGCGCCGTGTGCGTGGCCTTTGACAGGTTTTGTGTCACGCAGTGCACATCTTCAGGCGAAATTCCGTCTTCGGTCAGCCGGTTTGATGCTGTGTCAATTTCATCACAGAATATTTCGGTGTCGCGGATAACGGAATGAACCGCCTCTTCAACGCGTTCTACCGCTGCCTGCAATCCTTCTACGCCCTGATCGATTTTTTGCTGAAGTGCGTTGCTTCCAAGATACTTGTGATAAATCCGAAAGACGGTTTCTTCATCAAGTTCCTGAGTGTTGCGGATCAGCACCTTGATCAATTGGCTGAGTTCGGGAACTTCGTCGGTCAGATAGCTGTAAAATACATGATAGACCTGCGGGGTTGGCTGCAGGTTCAGTTCATTAATCAGCGTCATCACGTTTTGCGCAATGTCACGAGGATTTGCGATCTTGGTTGTCGCTGTTGCTGTCACGGGCTTCTTTTCCGATCAGATAACCAAATTCCCACGTTGTTTTACCTGTGTCCCACCATGGTCACGCTGTGGCAGTGCCGGGTGACTTTGTTTGTTTTATCGCATCGTTTAAGCCGTGCGTATTTTACATATTTGGTCATCATCGTTCGAATACTAGTCAAGAGTCACGAGAAACTATCGCCCAAATCATGACAAATTCAGTCATTGTGAATGTCATGGTTATGACGGCCGGTAAACAGCGGCTTCTTGAAGCATTAAAGTCTCAGCGCCACATGCCTGACAATAGTACTTTTTTCTATCAGGGTGACGACATGATGTTACGGGTGGTGACTGTCGGAAATTGGTGTGTGCTTTTCTTGATAGTTTTGGTCGGGATTATTTGGCTCAGTGAGGCGCGCGCAAGATGACAGCGAGGAAAGTGTGCGGGTTGGTAATGTTGTCACGGTCACCGATCAGTGGCTTTTATCGCTTACATCGGAGCAAAAGAATTTCTACAAAACGTTGCGCGCAATGTCGGGGCGGCAATGGTCCGATGGTCTTCCGTTTGACCGATTGCATGGTTTGTTTGCAAGTCGGCAAGTTGATTGCATCGTTGCCGAGGCTCCAGTCGAGCCTGCTGACACGATTGCATCCGTTCACAAGGTAAGGTTTGAAATGGTGATGTTCGCCCGGACGGGGGAAGCTTTGTTGCGTGATGATAGCGTGACGGTCGGCTATCTTGCGACATTGCCACGCATGAAGCTTCCTTTGGCGCAAGACGTTGAATGGTATGGTCTACGGACAATCAAGCAAGGAATCGACCTGATCGGTGCAGGGCGAATTGATGTGCTGATTGCACATGCCAGCCTGTTTGAAGACGACGCATCTATTGCGCGGCTACCATTCCCGCCTGTGCATGTCATTGAACTGGCGTTGGTATGTCATGATACCCCCACAAATCGCGACTTTATTACGGCATTTGATGCCCGGTTAAGATCGGTACGCGATGACTCTGGAAACACAGGAACTGCTATCTCGACAAACCGGGTCGATGTTTCTTAACGTTCGTTCTTCGTTTCGTCTTCTTATGCTCAATAATTGCATGTAGGGACCTATCCGTAAAACAAACAAGCCTGCCTTCGACATCATGATCAGTGTGTTTTGTTGCCCGCTTCAGCGCGTTCAGCCGGTGTCGGACGATTGTATTGTTGAAGTGCCCTGAAGTCGTCGCCACATAATAGTTTGCGCAAAGTTTTCGTCACGTTTTACTGATCATTGATTTATGACCCGAATGTAGAATGGGTTGATGGGATCCCGGTCATCAAAGTGGGACTAAATACTTGGCAGTTTGACGATAGAAGCTTGGGCCGTGTTGGCCGTTTTCATTCATCGTAATGGAAATTTTTAAGGCAGAAATAAATGCAGTTTGGGCGGCGTGGGATTTATCTCTTTGGGGGGCTGTTTTGCCTGTTCTGCATATCGGTTTCTGCATATGGTCAAGAACCAGTTCGGATTGCCAGTAACATTGAGATTGCAGCGAAATGGGTCGATCTTGCCCCTTTTGAGCAGCGAAAGTTCCTGACCCGACTTGGCACTCAAAGCCGCCCGGTTTCGTTTGAGGTTATCCCCTACAATCGATTTCATCAGCTTATGGAAAACGAACAAATTGACTGCGTGTTGAGCTCACAGCCGGCGGCGTTTGGCAACACCATCGCCGCAGTCAGCAGAGTTCGTTTTGAATTACGGCTGTTTAATCTTGCCGGTGTTGATCTGACATCTATGCCGAATGTCGAAATTGGCATCTTAGCGAATTTGCCACGGCCAAATGTGCCTTTGACGGCCAAGATCATTTGGCATGATCTGAGCAGTCTCGAGCAATCTGTGGATTTGCTCTCGGCGGGGCGTCTTGATGCAATCTTAGGTGATATTGCCCACATTCGAATGTATGACAATATCAGTATTGTCCAAGCCGACCTTCCCCCTGTTATAACCATAAAGTTGGCTCTTATTTGTCGGGATACAGAACCCTTACGTGAATTCGTAGGCGAATTTGATTCATCTATGGGTGTGTCAGGTTTTCGGCATTCACAGTCAGATGAAAACCGTTATACGGTTTTGAATGCCTGGTAGCGAAAAAAGAACTTCATACATGAATCCATTGCACTAAGGCCAAAATTCGGTAATTATTGAAACAGTGCAGTACATCTTGTCGGGGCATGGTTGCCTTCTGGTTGGGGGAAGTTATGCTCTTTCCGGGTGTGGTGCAGGGACTGTTTTCTAGCACTTCCTCAAAAGGGAAATGCGCTTACTAAACTAAGGACGACGACGGATATGGCTACCGGAACGGTTAAGTGGTTTAATGCGACCAAGGGTTATGGCTTCATCACCCCTGACGAAGGCGGCAAAGATGCATTCGTGCATATCACCGCTGTTCAGCGTGCTGGTCTGCAGGGACTTGATGAGGGTCAAAAGGTTGAATTCGAGCTGATTGAAGGTCGTAACGGCCGCATGTCGGCAGAAGAACTCTCCATCGGGTAATTGATTTTGGATTGCAGCTTTTGCTGACAACCGTTAACGCGCCGGGCTTCCGGCGCGTTATGCGTTTAAAGGGTTTTGTTGTAGGGTGTCTGATCAAAGACACAAAACACAGCAAGTACCCATTCTCATGAGCCTTGATCTTCCCAGTGCGCCGGTCGCAAAAGATGCCAATAGTCAGGCCGAATGGCGCCATGCCGTCAGGCGTGCTTTGCTGGGATGGCGCTCCGCCCTTGATGTGGCCACACACCAACATTTATCACATCAGGTTCAGGCGCATTTTTCCGAATTTCTTGAAAACCGTTCCGGGGCTACTGTCGGGTTTTACTGGCCGATCCAGAACGAAATTGATCTGCGTCCCGTGATAGCGCGTCATCTTGAGGCGGGCGGCAAGGCTGCCTTGCCAGTTGTACCGGGCAGGGACCAGTCCATGGTCTTTCACGATTGGACCCCCCAAACAAAAATGGTGCCCGGTTTTGCCCGGATTCCCGAACCGCAAGGAACTGAGGCGGTTGCTGTGCATGTCTTGCTTGCACCCTTGGTGGGCTTTGACGGGGCAGGGTATCGCTTGGGCTATGGTGGTGGATTTTTTGACCGCACGCTTGCGGCCCTGAAGCGCCGTCCATTGGTGGTTGGGATCGGGTTTGAGGCCACCAGACTTGGCAATATCATGCCCCATCAATATGACGTGCCGGTTGATGTTTTAATTACAGACCGCGGTATTCAGACCGTCAGCGATCAGGCACTGCCGGTCGAGGACAAGACCGATCAGTCATCGCCACCGTGTCATCTGAGTACCTGACAGATAGGCAAACGCCCTATCATCGGAAAGGGTGACCGGGCGATAGTACTGAAAAAGTAAGGAAGGTCGACCTCGCCTTGCTTTCTGTTGATCTGAAAGGGGTTATTCGGCTGCCTGTATCTTGTAATGCCCGGTGCGCACCGGGACGGCATCCTTGCGCGTTGCCAGAAAGTTTGGACGCGGATTTTTCCCCGAGAATGGTGCAACCAACTTGTTTGATACCGCATTGTAAACAAAGAACAGGTTTGATCTCGGGAAAGGCGTAATGTTGTTGCTCGACCCGTGTAACGTATTGCATTCAAAGATCAAGACCGATCCATCAGGACCGACAGGTGCCGTGATCCCGAATTCCTCAACCATTTCCGTCAGGTTACCTTGATCGGGGGTGCCGATTTGCTGTGCTTTGAGTGAATTTTTATAGTTCTGATCGGGTGTTTCCCCGACACAGGAAATAAACTTTTGATGCGATCCGGGGATGAGCATCAGCGGGCCATTGTAGGCTGAATTATCAGTCAATGTGATAGACATCGAAAGTGCGCGCATGCGCGGCATGCCATCTTCGGTATGCCAAGTTTCAAAGTCCGAGTGCCAGAAGAATTCCTTACCTTTGAAAGCCGGTTTGAAATTGACGCGTGACTGATGAATATAAACGTCATCATCCAGAAAATGTTCGGCAATCGCGACCAGTCTCTCATCGGATATCAGGCGCGAGAACACGTCACTTTTATCGTGAACGCGGAAAACACTGCGGATTTCGTCACTGCCGGGTTCGGAAATAACTTCATCGTCGGTCGGGGACGAGTTTTGCATATGGTTGGCTTCGCGGCGAAGCTGTGCGACTTCAGCATCGCTGAAAACATTCTTTAGAAACAGAAAGCCGTTCTCTTCATAAAACGTCTCATCCTCGACCGAGATCATCGGGCAATGGCCGTGTTTAGACCAGATTACCGGATCAACACGATCGATGATTGATGGCTGCGAAGAATTGCGGGATCGGTACATATCGGTAAGCATTTCATGCTCCTTTGTTGCCAAACGTGCATTCGGCGTCTGTGATGTGTCACAGATCGTATGAACCCAACGTTGGACAAACCGGCCAGTTCCACAAATTGGAGAATATCTTTCTCAACTGCCGACGGATGATTGCCGGACTGCAGGCTTGAAAGGCAATTGTGCACCCCAAAAAAGACCAATGTCCTGTGCAGAAAAATTGAAATTCTTAGGGCGATGGGAGAAAGGCAACTGACATCGCCACCGTGTCATTTGAGTACCTGACGCTCAGGCAGATTCTACTCTTCTGAACGATCCGTGTTGTCGCGATCACGGTCATAGTGATGATGGACTGGAAAGGGTGGCAGCCAAGCCTCGCGGCGGATGGTCCAGAGTTCATAGGTTGGTTTTAAAAGGTCCGGGTCATCAAGCGATCCAAGGTTGACCTCGATCTCATCGTCGCTGCGTGAAAAAACGGATGATCCGCAGGCGGGGCAGAAATGCCGCTCCTCGTAATCGTGTGTTTCACCTTTGACCGTCACCGCATCCTCTGAAAACACCGCTGATGCATGGAAAAGCGCACCATGATGCTTGCGACAATCCATACAGTGACACAGCCCTACCCGATATGGGGCACCTTCAGCCACAATTCGCACCTTGCCACACAGGCAACCACCGGTGAAACGGTCCATGCGGGGTCTCCTCTTGGATCAAGCGAGCGGGGCCATTTTGATCAATAGAACCGCTACAACGGCTTTCCGCCAACGTAGGTCTATTGCCAATCTGGTCGTTGGCCGTCGATCATTGCTTTAAGACGAGCAGCCGTCAACGGAACAAACGTAACCGCGGCGTGGTGCTGAGAATGAGGATAGTTGGTGGGAGAAGAAATTTGGCTGGGGAACCTGGATTCGAACCAGGACTGACGGAGTCAGAGTCCGTAGGTCTACCGTTAACCTATTCCCCAGCAGACGAACTAAAGTTCGACACGGCCTTGGCCGTTGGTGGCGTGTGAATTAATGGATCAGGTATGGGTTGTCAAGGTAATGAGTGGGCAGGCTGAGCAGGAAATGCCGATTTTGATAAATTATCGCGTTCGATTGCCTGTTTTGGTACTTAAATCAGAAGTGCTTTTTGCAAAAAGCGCGGCCTGAGCCGGATTTGAGGTATTTTTCAAAATCTTCTGCTTTTGCGGGATCGTCAAAGTTTACAGCTGTTCTGACTTTCCACGGCTTGAACTTGTTCGTATGTATGGACGCACCGTTATTGTGCTGCGCCAGACGTCTGTTCAGGTCCGTCGTTAAGCCGACGTAAAAATGTTCAGGATGATTGATGCTTTGTAAAATATAGACGCAGTACACAAAGCCCGCCTTCGTTGCACTTCGCTCAACTATGGCGAGGCATTCCGTTTCGCACGCGTCGCCTCGATAAATCTCGTCGAAGCTAAATTTTGCCGCAGGCAAAATTAGCGAAGACGGATGGCTGGGGAACCTGGATTCGAACCAGGACTGACGGAGTCAGAGTCCGTAGGTCTACCGTTAACCTATTCCCCAACAGAAGTCTTGCACACCGTAACACGCGATGTGCCGTAGTGTGGGGCGGTATTTATAAAACCGGATGGGCTTTGGCAACCCCTTTTTTGTCAGAAGCGGCTCATCCATGTGTTTCTTGCATAGGGCATTTGCCTTGTCAGCGATTGTCGTTACACTCATATAGCTGATTCGCAAACGTGTCATATAATTGACGCGTTGATGCGCGACATAGATAGATCGTTGGTTACAGAAAGCAGGTTTTGGAAAGGTGAAGCAGGTTCATCCTCATAGCAATTCGCAAGGGGCCGTAAGCCCCGATGGCGGCGCTGCGATGGGCGAGCATGCCGTGCTTGAAGTGCGCGAGAAGCCTGTATTGCCAAAACCGGGCACCACGGTTCACACCGGGACACCGGTGGGAACATCGTCGCGTATGATCGATTGTATTACCGCCCCGCTGTATGCCGCGATTGATCTGGGCAGTTCAAACTGCCGGCTTTTGGTTGCGCGTCCGTGCAATGATGGTTTTAAGGTCATTGATGCGTTTTCGCGGGTTGTGCGCCTTGGCGAAGGGGTGCGCGAGAAAGGCTATCTTTGTGAGGCGGCAATGGATCGGGCGATTGATGCATTGCGCGTGTGCGCCAAAAAACTGCGCAAGCACCCCGGCGCAAGTTTGCGCGCCGTTGCCACAGAAGCCTGCCGTTCGGCAAACAATCGCGACGATTTTATTCAACGGGTACGCGATGAAACCGGCATTTCGCTTGATATCATCAATCCGGATGAAGAAAGCCGTTTGGCGCTTCAGGCCTGTTCGGCACTTTTGGATGAACGCCCTTATGCGGTGGTCTTCGATATCGGCGGCGGCAGTACCGAGATTTGCTGGATCAAGGTGGATAACACTGGCAAGACCCAGTGTATTGAAACATTGTCGATGCCGTGCGGAGTATTGTGCCTGACCGAACGTTATGCCTCGGTCGAGGAACGCCGCCAACGGTTTGAGGCAATGCGCACCGAAATTCGCGAGCGGCTCGAAGAATTCGCCAGCCGCAATTGCTGTTCGGATATGCTTGATGACGACAAGGTACAAATGGTCGGCACATCGGGCACGGTGACGACCTTCTGCGGCATTGCACTAGGTCTGGAACGCTATGAACGTCACAAGGTTGACGGATCAGATTTGCGATTTGATGACGCTGAACGCGTGACCGAGTTGCTGCTGCGCATGGAATCAGACAAGCGCAAAGGCCATCCCTGCATTGGTAATCAACGTGCCGAGCTGATGGATGCCGGGGCGGCGATCTTTGCTGCGATTCGTGATATCTGGCCGCTGGCGACACTTAAAGTTGCCGATCGGGGCCTGCGAGAAGGAATTCTCGTCGATTTGATGCGTGCAGACGGCCATGCTATTGACCCGTGCGATGCACGCCGTCATACAGTGTCGCATATTAAAGCCAACTCCTGACCGGGCATCGTCGATTGGTTCGATGAAACCGACAGGACGCTGGTCAACACAGAATTCAGTGCAGGAAATATCATGAGCGACAATAGCAGCGGAAAAGGCGGTTCACGTCGTCGCAAGGGTTCGGCCATTGCCGCAATTGATACCGGCGCACGCCGTGGCCTGCGTACACGTGTCAAAAGTGCCAAGGGGCGCAAGATTTCATCGACACGCTGGCTCGACCGGCAGCTCAATGACCCCTATGTGCAAGAAGCAAAACGTCTTGGCTACCGGTCGCGTGCAGCGTTTAAGCTGATTGAAATCAACAACCAGTTTGATTTGCTCCGTCCCGGAATGCGCATTGTCGATTTGGGCGCTGCACCGGGCGGCTGGACGCAGGTTGTGGTCGATATGGTCGGCTCAAAGCAAGGCAAAGGTCAGGTTGTTGGCCTTGATATCCTTGAATGGGAAGGTCTGTCAGGTGCGACCTGTCTTCAGGCCGATTTCCTCGATCCGGCAGCACCCGACATGATCAAACACGCCCTGCAGGGCCCGGTTGATGCGGTGATTTCCGATATGTCACCGGAAACCACCGGGCACCGCCAGACCGATCACATTCGCATCATTGATTTGGTCGAACATGCGTTGCTGTTTGCCGAGGAAGTTCTTGCACCGGGCGGTATTTTTATCGCCAAGGTGTTTAAGGGCGGTACGGAAAACGACCTTTTGAACCGTGTGAAAAAGAACTTCCGCGTTTCCAAGCACGCCAAACCACCGGCATCGCGCCCGGAAAGCCCGGAAGCCTATTTGATCGCGACTGGTTTCCGTGGGCAGAATAATGCCGAAAACGACATCAATAGCGCAGAAATCCCCGAAGACGACAATTGGTCGCCGGTTGAATAGCACGGACTAATTCGCCGGTTTCCGGCGTGGCGGCCTCGTCACGCACATCGTGATTAATCGCAAATGACGTTGCGCTATATCAAATAGTTTCGTGTCGATTGTGGGTTACACTTCTTCCAAAGTGGGCACGCTTGGTCACAGAAAGTCCAAGCGTTTTGGTTGGTTCTATCTGACCAGAATTCGCGGGGGCTATTGGATGAAGCATGATCAGTTGTTTCTTACGGGTGTCGAACGTTATTTCGATGATACCGAAATCATCGTATCAAAAACCGATACCAAGGGGCGTATCACCTACGCCAACGATGTTTTCCTGCGTGTCGCAGGATATAGCGAAAAGCAGTTGTTGGGCCAACCCCACAGTATTATTCGTCATCCCGATATGCCGCGATGTGTTTTTTCATTGCTGTGGGAAACAGTTGCGGCGGGGCGCGAGATCTTTGCCTATGTGATTAATCGCTGTGCCAACGGGGATCATTACTGGGTTTTGGCCAATGTAACGCCGACCATCGGACGGGATGGCAAGATCATCGGATATCATTCCAATCGCCGGGTGCCACGTCGTGACGCGCTAAAGCAGGTGATCCCGCTGTATGCAGCCCTATGCGAGGAAGAAGAAAAAGAACGCAACCGTAAGGAAGGTATGGCGCGCAGCACGGCAAAGCTGGGGGCGCTTTTGGCGGATGCGGGAATTGATTACGATCAGTTTGTTTTTACCCTGTAAGCCGTTTGTGCCGGGAAAACAAAAAAGGGGGCTTGCCTGACGGCAGCCCCATCGACCAGTTTCTAACGCAACGCACAAAATATTGCAGCAATAAATTCGCAGGGCTGTTATGGGCGCAGAAAACTTGGCATATAGGTCATAACGTGTATAAGTTCCGCGCCAACTCAGATTAACGAGGTGGCCAGATGACCCGCATAGCAGAAGCCCTGACGTTTGACGACGTATTGATCAAACCCGCCGCATCCGAAGTGTTGCCGGCTCAGGTGCAGACAAATACCCGCATTACCAAAAAGATTGACCTGAAAATCCCGCTGCTTTCCTCGGCTATGGATACCGTAACCGAAAGTGCAATGGCGATTGTGATGGCACAGCATGGCGGCATGGGGGTCATTCACAAGAACCTCGATATTGTCCAGCAGGCCGAAGAAGTTCGCCGTGTGAAGAAGTTCGAATCGGGCATGGTGGTGAACCCAATTACCATTCATCCCGATCAGACGCTGGCTGATGCGCTTGATCTTATGGACATCAATCACATTTCCGGTATCCCGGTTGTCGAACGCAGCACAAACAAGCTGGTTGGCATCCTGACCAACCGCGATGTGCGTTTTGCCTCCAATCGCGCGCAGCCGGTTTCCGAACTGATGACCTTTGAAGGTCTGGTCACGGTCACCGAAAACGTAAATACCGAAGAAGCTAAAAAGCTTTTGCACCAACACCGCATTGAAAAGCTGCTAGTGGTTGATGATGCCTATCGCTGTACCGGCCTGATCACGGTCAAGGACATCGAAAAAGCCAAACTGCACCCAAACGCCTGTAAGGACGAAAGTGGTCGTCTTCGCGCAGCAGCGGCAACCGGTGTTGGCGAAGCCGGTTTTGAACGTGCAACGGCCCTTATCGAAGCGGGCGTTGATGTTCTGGTGATTGATACCGCACACGGTCATTCGTCTGGCGTGATCAAGGCTGTCGAACAGATCAAAGCAAAATTTGGCGACATCCAGATCATAGCCGGTAACGTTGCCACCGCCGATGCGGTTAAGGCATTGTCTGAGGCCGGTGCTGATGCGGTGAAGGTTGGTATTGGCCCCGGGTCGATTTGTACGACCCGTATTGTTGCAGGTGTTGGCGTTCCACAGCTTACCGCTGTTTTGGAATGCGGTGAGATGGCGCACAAGCTTGATATCCCGATCATTGCCGATGGCGGCATCAAGTTTTCCGGTGATATCGCCAAGGCCATGGCCGCAGGTGCAAGTACCTGCATGGTGGGCTCACTTCTGGCTGGGACCGACGAGGCACCGGGCGAAGTTATCCTGTATCAGGGCCGTTCGTATAAATCCTATCGCGGGATGGGCTCGGTCGGTGCGATGGCACGTGGTTCAGCGGATCGCTATTTCCAGGAAGACGTTCGCGACAACCTGAAACTGGTGCCTGAAGGCATCGAAGGGCGCGTTCCGTACAAAGGCCCGGCAGGTCAGATCATCCATCAACTGGTGGGCGGTCTTAAGGCATCAATGGGTTATACCGGTTCGGCAACCTTGGCCGATTTCCGCACGCGTGCAGAATTTGTTCGCATCACCAATGCGGGGCTGCGCGAAAGCCATGCCCATGATGTGACCATCACCCGCGAAGCCCCGAACTATCGTCCGGGCAGCTAAGTGCGGGTTGCTTTTTGATTGGCTGGTCTGCCCTGCTTTTGATGTGGTTGGCGAATGATTAAAGCCATGATATGAGCGGCAGACAATTTTAGGTGACGGCAGGCTTTACCTGCCGTCATCAGCTTTTTTTATCGTAAGGTGAACATTCCGGTCCCATATAGGGATCGTTGATCTCACCTCGCAAACAGGTTGGAAAATCGTTTTGAAACCCGGTGCTCGTATCGCGGCCGTCATTGAACTCTACGACGGTTGGACCCATACCAGAGACGACGCAGATCGCGTTGTATCAGGCTATTTCGGATCACGCCGTTATATTGGCGGTGGCGATCGCCGTGAAATCAGCGAACGTTTTTATAACCTGATCCGTCATCAGGCCCGTCTGGGCTGGTGGCTGGCAGAATGCGGTTATGAATTCCAGGACGGCCGGGCGCGCATGATTGCCGATCTGGTGCTTCATGATAATTTGAAGCCCGCCGATCTCGAAGACCGGTTCACCGGCGAACAATTCTGCCCAGATCCGCTTCATCCCAATGAAAAGCACCTGATCAACAAACTGTCGGGCAAGACGCTTGATCATGATGGGCAGCCCGGCGCTGTGAAAACCGAACTGCCAAAATGGCTGTATTCGGAACTGCTCAAGCTCCATCATGAAAACCTGCCCGAAGAAATGGCGGCTTATAATAAGCCCGCCAAGCTTGATCTTCGGGTGAACCGCCTACGCGGGACTGTCGATGATGCCATCAAGTCGCTTGAGGCGGACGGCATCAAGAACATCAAGAAAACCCCCTATGCGCCAAATGGTCTTCGGTTGCCGCTGGGGCTGAATATGCTGGTGACGGCGGCCTATAAGGATGGCCTGATCGAAATTCAGGACGAAGCATCCCAGATTTGCGTCAATATCGTCGATGCGAAGCCGGGAATGACCATCCTTGATATGTGTGCGGGGGGTGGTGGCAAAACCCTTGGTATTGCTGCTGACATGCGCGGTAAGGGCCGTATCCTTGCCTGCGATACCCACGCCGCGCGCCTTGATAACGCACGTAAGCGTGCGCGCCGTGCCGGGGCAGGCGACTGCATCCAGCAACGCATTATTTCTGATGAACGCGACACATGGTTGCGCAGCAAATCCGGGTTCTTTGATCGCGTCTTGCTTGACGTTCCGTGTTCGGGCCTTGGCACGTTGCGCCGCAATCCGGCACTTCGTTGGCGGATTGGTCAGCGCGATGTCCGTGCGATGATGGCCGAACAAAGCAAAATCCTCAAAGCCGGTGCCGCACGTGTGACACGTGGTGGTCGGTTGATCTATGCGACCTGTTCGATCATGCCCGAGGAAAACGAACGTCTGATCGAAACCTTTATGCGCGATCGTAAGGACTTCAAACCGGTTCCGATCAGTGATATCTGGCCCGATGCGCCAAAATCCGTGCCGGTACCGGGCGGTAAAGACAAGCCATGGCTGCGTCTGTCGCCCAACGTGCACGGCACTGACGGTTTCTTTGTCGCGGTGTTTGAACGCACGGCAAAAGGCAAGGCAAAGTAATGATGCTTGTGGTTGCGGCATACTCCCAACGATCCTTGCCCGCTACCGCCCTTACTCTGCCCGCTACCGGCCTTATGACTTTGGCTCTGACACATATAAAAAAGGCCCTGCGCGCATCTGCCGCAGGGCCAGTTTTATTTTACCGTGAACGCAAAGTTGCGTTGAAGATATCTTCTACAGTCTGCTCGGGCCACCAAACCAAACCCGTCTCTGAAAATCAGGCAGAAAGCTTATTCGGTCTTCTGGGCTGGTTCGTTGGTTGCGCCGTCTTTGGTCATGGCATCGTTGTTAAGCAAGTTATTCATGCCCGGAACAGCACTACCGTCTTCTTCGGTCTGTGGGCTGGCCTCAGTCTTGCTGTCTGCCATCGGATCGGACTTGGGCTGTACTTCGCCGATTTCCGCATCCGGTGCCGGGATTTTTGGGATTTTGACCGCACCGGTTGCATTGCTGGTTTCTTCGGCGCCGATAATCGCAAGCGGATTGTCGCCTTTGGACTGGGTCATGGCAATGGCGGTGGCGGCACCGGCCACAAGAATAAGACCCGCGACGGTAAGTGCGACTTTACTACCCTTGGAATTGCTCATGGTTATGTGTCCCTATTTCTAATCAGTGTTGATGTGCTCATACGTGGACGCGTTTTTGACCGCGTTCCGTTAAAGGGGAATGTGCCTGCCCATTGCGCTTTAAAAAGGGACCAATTGTGTATTTTTCAGGGGACGAAGCGCGCAAAAAGGTCGCAATTATCCCCAAACACCCGGTTTATGGGTGAAAGTTTTTTGAATGCATCGGTGGGGGACGGTTTGCGCCGGGTTGCCCATAGCGATGGTTTGGCGTATGTACGGCGCAACCCCATCTTCGACGGAGATACGGCCCGATGACTGATCGCGTGCTGATTATTGATTTCGGATCCCAGGTCACCCAGCTTATTGCACGTCGCGTACGTGAAAGCGGTGTCTATAGCGAGATCCACCCTTTTAATAACATCTCGGATGAATTCCTGGATGAATATGCCCCCAAGGCGGTCATCCTTTCGGGTGGACCGGCGTCTGTCCATTGGGACAAGGCACCATCTGCTCCGGCCAAAGTGTTTGATCTTGGCGTGCCGATCTTAGGCATTTGCTATGGTCAGCAGACTATGGTCAATCAGCTGGGCGGCAAGGTTGCCACATCTGACCACCGTGAATTTGGTCGCGCCTTTGTTGATGTGATCGAAGATTGCGCACTGTTTACCGGCACTTGGGCCGAAGGTGCACGCGAACAGGTCTGGATGAGCCACGGCGACCGCGTTGATGCGCTGCCTGATGGCTTCCGGGTTGTAGGCAAATCCGATGGCGCCCCGTTTGCCGCCATCGCCAATGATGACAAGAAATTCTATGCCGTGCAGTTCCACCCCGAAGTGGTCCATACCCCGCATGGCGCACAGTTGCTCAAAAACTTCACCCATGGCGTTGCCGGGTGTTCGGGCGACTGGACGATGAATGCCTATAAAGACGATGCGATTGAAAAAATCCGCAAACAGGTCGGTGATGGCAAAGTCATCTGTGGCCTGTCGGGTGGTGTTGATAGCTCCGTCACCGCGGTTCTGATCCACGAAGCGATTGGCGATCAACTGACCTGTGTGTTTGTCGATCACGGTTTCATGCGCTCAGGCGAGGCCGATCAGGTCGTCACCCTGTTCCGCGATCATTACAACATTCCACTGGTCCATGTGGATGCCACTGACACCTTTATCGATGCCATCGAAGGTGAAATTGATCCGGAAACCAAACGCAAAACCATCGGTCGTCTCTTCATCGAAACATTCGAAGAAGAAGCCAAGAAGATCGGCGGTGCAGATTTCCTTGCACAGGGCACACTCTATCCTGATGTGATCGAAAGCGTGTCATTCACCGGCGGGCCGTCCGTCACGATCAAATCACACCACAATGTCGGTGGTTTGCCAGAACGGATGAACATGCAACTGGTGGAGCCGCTGCGTGAATTGTTTAAGGACGAAGTCCGTGACCTTGGCCGTGAACTGGGCTTGCCCGATAGCTTCGTCGGGCGTCATCCGTTCCCGGGGCCGGGGCTTGCGATCCGCATTCCAGGGCAGCCGATTACGCGTGAAAAGCTTGATATTCTACGCAAGGCCGATGCGATTTACCTCGAAGAAATCCGCAACGCGGGTCTTTATGACGCCATCTGGCAGGCTTTTGCTGTCTTGCTTCCGGTACGCACCGTTGGTGTGATGGGTGATGGTCGGACATATGATTATGCCTGTGCGTTGCGCGCGGTGACCTCAACCGATGGCATGACGGCGGACTTCTTCCCGTACCCGCCAGAACTGCTGGGCCGCATCGCCAACCGGATCATCAATGAAGTCAACGGCATTAACCGTGTCACCTACGACTTCACCTCCAAACCACCCGGAACGATCGAATGGGAATAAGTTTTCCGATACCGGAAACCATAAACGGCGCGTCCCAAAGGGCGCGCCGTTTCATTTTGATACTTTAAGCCCACTCACGGTGGGCGATGGGGGCGGAAAGGCTTAACGCAGTGCTCGCCCATCAGCATCCCAGTCCTGCCATCCCGGAAAGCTTAGCGGTTTTGCATTGTCAATCTGCGTCACATGTTCCGCCCAGCCATCAAGCAGAGCTTGAAGGTAGCGTCCAAGCGCATCGTTTGATTGATAGCTGTAACCATGGCCTTGGACGCCGTACGCCGTAAACGGGGGCAGGACCGTAAAGCCCATATAATGCAGCGAATAATGTATGGGCCACAGCAGCGTGTCGGGATCGCCACCACGTGCGCCGGGGCCAAAGGCCTGGGCAGGCGCACCACTGGTCATGGACACAAGGGCGCGCTTGCCCCGGAAATACCCGGCGTCATAGCGCATCTTGCTGCTGTATAGACCTCCACTGACAAACACCCGGTCCATCCATCCTTTCAAAATGGCGGGCATACCATGCCACCAAAGCGGGAATTGCAGGATAAGCAGATCGGTCTGCTCAAGTCGATCAATCTCGCGGGTTACATCCGGGGCGAGTGTTCCGCCCTTATAGGCATGGCGTTGTTCGCCAAGCGGGGCGAAAACATCGCGATTTTCACGGTTCTGATAATGGCGGGGCGCCTCGACCGGATCGAAGCCCTCGGCATAAAGGTCGGACACTGTGACCTCGTGCCCGGCACGGCGCAGTGCATCACCGGCTTTCTGCGTCAGGCTGGCGTTAAAAGAGTGTGGTTCCGGGTGGGCATGAACAATCAGAACTTTCATGATGCGCCTTTCGATGTTGGGCCGTTGTTGGCTTTCTTCCGGCTTTACGTCGGGTTGGCTGCATTCTATGGTTGTTTATCTGTGTCGGTAAATTCGATGAATTTGGTAAATGAGTTTGCAAAAATGAACAGTGATCTTAACTGGGATGATCTGAAAATTGTGCTGGCGATTGCCGAAAAGGGATCGTTATCAGGGGCGGCACGCCAGTTGGGGGTTAGTCATGCCACGGTGTTCCGGCGCCTGAATGATCTTGAGGAACATCTTGGTGTTGAGCTGTTCCTTCGTGACCGTCGCGGATATCAGGTCACGACCGCCGGACAGGAAGTTGCCGACAACGCACAGGTCATCGCCGCTGCAATTTCCGCTGTCGAACGCCGGGTGATTGGCCAGGACCTGAAACCATCGGGCACGGTCAGGCTGACCACAACCGATACGTTGCTCTGGGGTGTCCTCAGCCCAATACTGTCAAGGTTTCGGAGCACATTTCCCGATATCGCGCTTGAGGTCATTGCATCGAACAATCTTTTTGACCTGTCGCGGCGCGAGGCCGATGTCGCCCTTCGTCCCGCGACAAACCCGCCAGAAATTCTTGTCGGTAAAAAGGTTGGCGTGATCACACAGGCCATCTATCGCCATCGCGACTTGCCCGTCGATGAGGCGACCAACTGGATCGGCCCGGATGACGCAATGGGGTATCCTCCTTTGCGTAACTGGATGGATCAAAACGGGTTTCTGGCACAGTGCGATTATCGCTGCGATACGATCATGGGCATGTTCGCAGCCCTTCGCAATAAGACCGGGCAGGGCATTTTGCCCTGTTATCTTGGCGATGGGGCGCGAGAATTGATCCGTGTAGGGGCCCCTATTGATCTGCTTGCCACAGACCTCTGGCTTCTCACCCATCCTGATTTACAACGAACCGCGCGCATCCGCGCAGTACTGGATTTTATCGATGATGCGATGCGCCATTTGGCGCCGCAAATGGGTGGAGGTAAATCCGCCGCGTAATCCCTTTCGAACTGCACGCATTCGAAATTGCCAGCTGCACTGTCAGTCAACAGTCAGGTAGGATAAGCGACAATAGTGATGCAATGACGAAGCCGACGAGTAAGCCCAACGCTTTTCATGTCTGATTGACTGTATCCATATTCGACCGTATGCGGTTTTTAGGTGTTGAAGCCCTGTTTCAGCTAAATAAAATTGATAGTGAATATTGTGAGCGCAAGGTGAATTGATCAATTATCAGAAAATGCCATATTTAATTGAGATGTCGTGCGAGATCTAAGCGCATTTATAAATTTTCTTATAATCTAACTGGTAATTTAGTTGATGATTTATGATGCCTGTTTTATTTTTGAGGGTCCCTGATTTTTGGAGTTTAAAATAATCACTATGTCTATATTTGAAACATTGCAGAGTTTGCATCTAACTTCGAAGGATAGTCGTGTTGTTTTCAATGACAGGACAAGGGATGTTGAAGGATTGAGAGTTTGGAAGGATAAAGTAAGTGGAGTCATCTACATAGATGAATTCTATACTGGAAATGAAACTTACATTAAGGGTTCGTACCGGGAAGACAAGTCAATACAGTTAAATACTGGAAAGCCAGATTTTGAAAGAGCGAATGATTCTGAAAGACGGTTTAAGTCAAATTTCAAGTATGTCGCTGGAAAGAAGGTGGTTGATTTTGGTTGTGGAAGTGGTGATTTTTTGAGACTGGCTAAGCCTTATTGTGAAAGTGTTTTAGGCATTGAACTTCAGAGGGATTATATTGATGGTTTGAATTCTGATGGAATCAGATGCTTAAATGACATTGATAAAATTGAAGACTCATCAGTTGACGTTGTTGTTTCTTTCCACGTAATAGAGCATCTACCAAGCCCTCTGGAAACGCTTAATGAGCTTAAGTCGAAGGTTGTAAGTGGTGGAATGATACTTATTGAGGTTCCTCACGCAAATGACTTTCTTTTGTCAGTTTTAGGGTGTGACCAATTTAAGCAATTTACGTTGTGGAGCCAGCATCTGGTGCTTCATACACGTGCCTCATTGAGGCGAACTTTAGAGTATGTGGGTTTAGAAAACGTGCAGATAGAGGGTGTTCAAAGGTATCCTTTGTCAAATCACTTACATTGGTTGTCGAATGGTAAGGCTGGCGGTCACAAGTCGGCACTATCGATGTTGGAATCAGCTTCACTCTTTGAAGCTTATCAACATTCTTTGGCTCGAATCGATGCTACTGACACGTTGGTGGCAATAGCCAAAGTGCCATAGTGCGAGGTTGAAGCTTCGCAATCGCATTTCCATCAACGCCTTGATAGAATTGCGATTGGACATACTCTTACTGCCGGAACTTAAAAACCTCGCGTTCATTGTGCGCGAGGTTTTGTTTTGCTTTGGCTAAGCTGTTGAGATTGTCAATTCGGCGGCGGCCCATCCGACCCGCAATCATCCGTCGAATTGCACGCATTAGATAGCGCCTGTTGCACACTGCGCTGCCAGTTAAAGGTCAGACACGATGACAGCGACACTGTTGCAACGATCAGAATGATCAGGTGAAACGGGCGCATTTAAAACTTAGCTCCTCAGCGCAGGCAATCCGACACCAACATTTTCGAATCCACCATCTGCGGCAATGATCTGTCCGGTGACAAAGCTTGACTTGTCCGAGCACAGAAACGTAATCACCTCGCCGATTTCGGTTTCATTGCCATAGCGGTTAAGGGGCATGGCATTGAGATAGGCCGAGATGATTTCCGGTGAATGCACCGCCATCGCCAGTTTGGTTTTCACAGGGCCAGGGCAGACGCAGTTGGAACGGATGCCATATTCGCCAAGCTCGGCCGCCTGTTGTTTGGTCATGTGAATGACAGCGGCCTTTGATGTGCCATAGGCTACACGAAGGGTTGATGCCCTAAGGCCGGAAATCGACCCGATATTGACAATCGCGCCCTTGGCTTCCTTGAGTGCTGGAATGGCCGCCTGTGAGACAAGAAACACCCCGTCAAGGTTGGTGTCCATAATCCGGCGCCATGCGGCAAAGTCGGTTTCCTCAATCGGCAGGAAGTCGGCAACCCCGGCATTGTTGACCACTGCATCAATGCGCCCGAATGCGGACAGCACCGCATCAATCATCTGGTCAACCTGCTTTGGGATTGAAACGTCACATTCAAACGGTTTGGCGCCGGACATATCAGCAGATGCAGATTTTAGCTCATCCCCGTCACGATCAATCATCGCCACGCACCAGCCCTGTTCGATAAACAGTTTGGCAGTTGCAAGTCCGATCCCGCGTGCGGAACCCGTGACCAAGGCTACTTTCTGCGTCATTCCAAACGTCCTTTCCTGAAACATTCCCTTATCACCGCGGCATTTGGCCATCGGTGTCGGTGCCGTTAAGTCGTGCACACCTGTTGTTGCCCCATTTAGGCAAATCAAACAGGGCACGGCAAGCATCAGATCAAGGGTGGTTACGCAAATCTGCTGTTAAACGATGAGGGCCCTAGTAAATGAACAACTGAGCCGCATAAACCAGCATCGAAATCACGCAAATGAAATAGACAATCGAGCGCACACCGTTGATGCCCGGAAGTCTGCTGATGCCTGCGATGTAAAAAGTCGCATGCGCCAGACGGCAAAGCAGGAAAACCACTGCACAGGTAATCGTTACCGTGTTTGATATGCCTGCGGCATGTGCAGTCAGGGCAATGATCGCAAAGGGTAAAAGGTTTTCCAGATGGTTTTGATGGGCCCGCAACCCACGCGCGGCCAAGCCGCTGCGTTCAGGCAGGTTATCGCGATTGCCCATCAAGCGTTTGCCGCCGACGCCACGCTGTTTGGCATAGGCATAATTATAGACCCACGGAAACGTCAGGCAGAGTATTGCATTGAGCACAAGAATTGAAAGTTCGTAGGTCACTGGAAATCCAAATTTTACGGGTGATGAACGCCCTACGTAATATGCCCGGCAATTGGATCAGTTTTAGGGGATCTAAGTGTTGCATGCCTTGGAGCACGCTCCGTCCGATATAAGTGGATCAGACGCATTATATGGACACTAGGTTAGCGCGGATGCTTGTTTGAGATCATGTCTTCCCAAACCTGTTGCAGGCGACGGTTGGCCGCGTGAAACCGGGTGACGTCGGCCTCGGACGGATTGGGGGCGTGATCCTTTATCGCATTCCACGCGACTTCCATATCATCCCATGCCTGAACCACTTCGCTGGGCAGTGGTTCAATGCCAGTTTCCGAGTTCTTGCAATGTGCAGCCAGACCAAACTCCCAGTCCTTGAAAGTCTGTTGCAGTTTTGCGTGCTCCGGGATCGGGCGCGGCGTCATGGATGCCTCCTTTGAAAATGGCTGTCACCTATGACATAGAAGTCAATGATGACAGCCAATGTCGGATCAAAGGCAATTTCATGGCATGAGGGATGCTACACTCGTCTTCAGTGCTTGAAGGGGCTTGTCGTTTATCAGGGTTTCTCAAATTCAAGAAGATCACCGGGCTGGCAGTCAAGTTCCTTGCAGATGGCGGCCAGCGTTTCAAACCGCACGCCGCGCACTTTCCCCGATTTCAAAAGCGACAGGTTCTGTTCGCTAATGCCGATTTTTGACGCAAGGTCCTTGGACTTCATTTTGCGTGTTGCCAGCATCACATCCAGCCGGACAATGATGGCCATCAGACAAAGCTCCGGTTTTCGGCATCAATACGAACCGCTTCGCCCAGGACCCAGGCAATGACGATGATCAGCCCACCAAGGAAAAGTGTGCTGGCCTCGGCATTGCTGAGCCCGATGGACAAAACGCGCTCGCCTTCCGGGCGGTGGAAGGTGGCAAGAACCGATGTTAGCGCCCCGGTCACGGGCTTGATCAGAGTTTGCGCCAAAAGCGCGATGCCAAAGGCCTTTAAGTGCAGGATCGGTTCGGGATTGAAGATGACGTCGCGGGCAAAGGCGACAAACATTTTGCGCAGGCGATAAAGCCCATAGGCCATCACCAGCGACGGGATCATCATCACTGCCATCGTGACATATTTCTGCCAACCCGACAGGGCGTGAAGTTCGGCAAGGCTGATCGTCATCTGACTGGTGCTGACCTCGGCCCAGCCCGGCGCGTACCAGATAAGTGGAACGACGCAAATCTGAAAAAGAATCGCAACAGCACAGGCCCAGTGCAGGAGTGTGCTGACCATGCGGACACGTTTAAACGTTGACGGGGTTGGCATATGTGGGGCTCCTGATAGGATGATTTCGAAATATCACGATTTAATTAATGCAAAACATTAATAAATTATCGAAAAGAGTCAATCATGATTCTCGAAAGACCAATTCATAAATGCCAAACAATGCTCGTTGAATGGCGTGCTGCCGTGGAAAACAGGTATTTCAAATCGGCTATTCTTGGAAACGGGATTTAGGCCTTGTTGCATCGTTCCCCTTGCCACCGGGGGATGGACGTGGAAAATAGGGGGTATGTCAGAAAGCAAAGCCGCACCCCGTAAGTCCGATGCTACACCTACGTCTGCGACCACAAAAGATGGCGCGGATTTAAATTGTGATGAATGCGATACCGCTGCCCGTCTTGGCCTGAGTACCGAGCAAGGGGCGGCTGTCACGCGCGATGCATCGCGGGCTATGGGAACGGATTTATCCTTGCCCCATATTGAAGCGGCGGCGAAAATCTTTTCGTTGTTGGGTGATGCCGGGCGTTTGCAGCTTGTTCTGCGATGCATTGAAAAGCCCCAGACCGTTGGCGAACTGGCCGACGCAACCAATATGTCACAATCGCTGTGCAGCCATCATTTGCGCCATTTGCGCGATCAACGGGTTCTCGCATCCGAGCGCCGTGGTCGGCATATTTTCTATCAGATCGATGATGAGCATATCTCGCGCGTGGTGCGCGATGTTTTTGCGCACGTGACCCACGACTGATCTGCGACACAGACTTCTGGTTTGACCTTAGGATTGTTTTTCCTGTCACCCTTTCGGTGGGTGGCACTGTTTGGCGTGTCAGATCAGGACATTCAAATATCTGTTTGAATGTTATTGACAGATCAATATATGAATCATAGTTTGAATATAACATATGAATGAAATTTTGATCTTTGTGAGGTAACAGATGTCTTTCATCGCGAAATGGGAAGATGTTCCGGCGATTGGAAATTGCGCACAGTGCCAAACGGCACTTGTTGACGCCTTGCGCACGGCCTTGCCCAATCAGCAGTTTGAAAGCGACGGGCAGGGGGTAAAGTCACAGCAGCCCCTTGATTCTGACGCGTTGGTCGTTGCCAGCGATGTTCTCAGCACGCATGCCAAGCACGTATCGCATTATCACTGGCAGGTATCGGGCATGGATTGCGGATCCTGTGTGGCAAAGATCGAAACTGCCTTGGGTAAAACCGCCGGTGTTACCTGTGTCGATGTTTCGATGATGCGTGAAACCGTCACACTTGGCCTTGGCGACGGGGGGCCTGAAACCCGCAATGCCATTACGCATGCCTTGAATAAGCTTGGCTACCCGGCACAGGAAAAATCGACCAAGGGCGATAAGGCTTCGGCGGGGAAAGGTTGCTGCGCGGATAAATCGAGCACAGATGCTCCGACAAATGCAGATGCGCATGACGATGCAACAGGTCAAAGCCTAATGCGCCGCCTGACCCCGTGGTCCTCGGAAAATGATGAAATTGCCTTTGCGGTGCTTTGCCTTGTGATCGGTGGGCTTATTGGTGCGGTGATCCCGGCAACTGCCCCCTATGCTATATCGGTGGGCTCTGTGCTCGCGGCTGTCCCAGTGATGAAAAAGGCCTTCCGTTTGGCGCAAAGCGGTGCGATTTTCTCGATTGAACTTTTGATGTCAGTCGCAGTCCTTGGCGCGGTTGCCATTGGCGAAAGTCTTGAGGCCGGGATGGTTGTCGTGCTGTTTGCCATCGGTGAACGGCTTGAAGGTGTTGCCGCCGGGCAGGCGCGCAAGGGGGTCAAATCCCTGATGAAGCTGACACCTGAACAGGCGCGCCGTGTCGTACAAGGTGGCTTTGAAGACATCACACCAGGCGACCTTACCCTTGACGATATTGTTGAAGTCCGTCCGGGTGAACGTGTCCCGGTCGATGGTGTTGTTGATAAAGGTGCGGCAGAAATTGATAACAGCCACCTGACCGGGGAATCTGTCCCGGTCTATAGCGACGTTGGTGCGGAAGTCTTTGCCGGGGCCATTGTCACCGACCGTCCGGTGCAAATCCGTGTCACCCGTGCCGCTGGTCAGACGATGCTGGATCGGGTGATTGAGCTGGTCGAACAAAGCGAAAAGCACAAGGCACCTGTTGAACGCTTCGTTGCCAAATTCGCCCGCATCTACACGCCGATCATTATGGCACTGGCGGCATTGACCGTGGTCATCCCGCCAGTTCTGTTTGGGCAAGCGTGGGAAGAATGGATTTATCGCGGTTTGGCCTTGCTTTTGATCGGGTGCCCTTGTGCGTTGGTGATCTCAACCCCGGCGGCGGTGACTTCCGCACTGGCGCGTGCCACCAAGATTGGTTTGTTGGTTAAGGGTGGTGCTGCGCTTGAGTTGATTGGTGCCGTGCGCACCATGGCGTTTGATAAAACCGGCACCCTGACCGAAGGCAAACCAAAACTGGCCGAGATCAAGACCGCAGACGGATACGGCGAAAACGGCGTTCTGACGATTGCCGCCGCCCTTGAAACGGTCACATCCCACCCCTTGGCCCGTGCCGTGGTTGCCGCCGCCAAAAGCCGTAATCTTGATCTGCCGGTGATTGAAGACGCCCGCACCATCGCAGGCGCCGGGGTCGAGGGCCGGATTGATGGCACGCTGTATCGGGTTGGCGCGGCCAAACGGTTGGATGTGACCCCGGATGGGGAAACTGCCAAATGGCTGTCTGATCAGGAAGAAGACGGCAGTACCGCCGTCATTGTTCTGAAAAATGATCAGATCATCGGCGCATTGGCGCTGCGTGATACGGCACGTGGCGACGCCAAATCCGCCTTGGCCGAACTTAGCAGCCTTAACATTACCCCGGTGATGTTAACCGGGGATGCTAATCGGGTTGGTAAACGCATGGCCGCCGATCTTGGCATCGACTACCGTGCGGAGTTGCTGCCCGAGGATAAGCTGAATGTTCTGGCCGAACTGCGTGATGACCCGAAACGATCCGGTCCGGTGGCGATGGTGGGCGATGGCATCAATGATGCCCCGGCCTTGAAATCGGCCGATGTCGGGATTGCGATTGGTGGCGGGACGGACATCGCGCTTGAAGCCGCCGATGCGGTGGCGGTGCGTGATCGTCTTGGTGATGTGGTTAATCTTGTGAAACTGTCGCGGGCCGCACGGCGTGTCATTCGTGAAAACATCACGATTGCCTTGGGGCTTAAGGCAGTCTTCTTGGTGACATCCATCACTGGCCTGACTGGCCTGTGGCTGGCCGTTCTGGCCGATACCGGCGCAACCGTTTTGGTGACGATCAATAGCCTTCGGCTGTTGATGGCGCTGCGTGGTTCGAAATAATCAGGAAGTGTTATTCTGTCCCTGAAAGGAGAAAGCGGCGGTTATCGTTTCCCGCATCGATAACCACCGCTTACCACCTTGAGAGGCCTACGGGGAGAGAGGACCCGTAGGTGAGAGACAAGCCATTTTGGGGACAAAATGCGAATGGGTTGCATTCGCGGGCTGTGTCGAGACCTGTTATATGGCAGGAAAAATCATGGCGCAAGTGAAAATCGTTATCAATTGCATAAAAGTTTTAGTTGAGTATTGTGTGATGTAAATATCCCGACAAAAACAGTTGGGTAAACATAAGGTTTCCGGGCCATGCAGCCTGACGAACTATGGAAAACCTTATGTTTTGTGCGGTTTTTTGTGGTGTTATCTTATGCCGAGATATGGCGTCATCAAATCGCAATACGCTGCAAATGATTGTCCCAGCGCAGGCTTTTGTGCGAATCGTCAGGCAATTCAACCCGTTTGCGGCGAATCGCATCCATTCGCCAACCATTGCCAAGGCCGCTGGTGTTGACGAACTCGCCCGCACGGTCTGTTGCCGACAGGCCACAGCCATCCGGTGCGGCAATGTGGGTCAGGAAGTCAGATGTTTTTGCATCCCAGAACGTGACGATACCGCCGCGCGGGCAGGAAATGCCAAAGACCTGACCGGATGCATCAAACCGGACTGATCCGCAATACTGGCGCATGCGCACCTGAACCGTATCAGGGGCTTCCATCGCCCGGATTTCCTTGCCCGGACGATAGGTGCCAACAAGCGGAACTTCGTCGGTTAGCCCGCCATGATACTGGAATCCAACCGCAATCGCGCCATCTTTGGCGACATCAATGTGACGGATGGACAACTGGTGCCAGTCCTGTTTGAGGGATGCCTGATGGACAAGCTTACCGGTTTTGCGATCAATCACCGACAGGTTCGGTTCCATGGTGGCAATGTTAAGTGGCGTGCGGCCATCGTGATCGGGATGGGTGTGTAACCCGCCATTGGCAATGGCGATCTGATCCCCGCCGGGCATCAAATGCAGTTCGTGCGGCCCCATGCCATAACTGTCAAATTCCGCGACCCGGCGATACCCGTCATTGGCATCCCACACAGAAATCACGCCACGCTGATGTTCGAAATCGTTTTCACTGACATAGAGGAACCGCCCGTCGTTGGAATAGATTGAATGGCCATAAAACCGGCGGTCTTCCGGGCAGTGCAATTTCGCGCGGACATCACCGGTATGACGGTCAAGGATCAGCGCATATAACCCCGGGCGGCGCTCAACAGCAGCCACATCAACATGATTGGGGCGCAGGCCAAGGTCATGACCGCGACCGGGCAGGGGCTGTTCAAACAGGATTTTACCAGCGGCATTAAACGCGCTGACATAATAGTCGTCATGATCTCCGGCACTGGCCGAGATATAAGTGGCTCGGTCTTGTGCTGCTGGTGTCGCTGCACGCGCAAGATCAAGCGGCAACAGGGTAAATGCCCCACCAACCCCCATGAGTTTTAAGAACTCGCGCCGTTGATGTCTCATGTCAGTGTCTCCAATCCAAGAATGCCCTGTTCGCCAGATGTGTGAAATCCAACGGGCGTCAATCACCATCAAGGGCGTTAAATCCGCCGCCAAGATTGGTGTTGCCGCCAACATCGTTTTCAACAAGGGTCGTCAGGAAATCGATCTGGCCCTGAAGGTCGACCAGTTTCTGATAGCCATCCGGCTGATCAAGAAGTTCCGTAAGTGACGGCGGCAGGTCCGCAAGAGTGTCTTGCACGGTCTGCCAGTTCAGGCGAAATGACCGATCCAGCAGGCTGCTGTCAATTAATGCGGCCAAACCTTTGCCTTCTTCGCCAGCATCGCCCCATTTGCCATCATAAATGGCAAGAAGCCCGATCAGGTTATGGTGGATGTTGCGAAGCGACCGCTTGGATGTTTCGCTCTCACCCCGGCTGGCTTTGGCGTCTTTTTCCTCATCGCCCAACGGACGGCCAAGTTTCTGGGTCGATATGATCAAAAGCCCTTCATGCAGGGCACGATAAAGATCGGTCGCGGCAAATTTCGCTGTCGGGTAGTCCATGCTGTCGGCGCCAGCCGTACTCATCGCCTCGGCAAAACCCGGCCAATCATCGCGTAATTCACCGGTGATGGCGACAAGATTGGTGGCAATTGCCGATCCATACTGGCACAGGAAAACACCGTCTTCATTGGCGCTGATCAATGCGTCGCTATGCGCGTCATCAAACAGAACTTCTTCAAGGGCCGGGAACCCCTGTAACGCAGCACTGGCTTCGGATAGTTTGACTGGATCGGTAAAGGCGACGGGCTTGTTAAACATCAATTTGCGGAATTGACGCGTGGCCGTACCATGTTTGTCTGGCCAGTATTCAATGTGCTGGTCCCGGCCGTTGGCCACCAACGGTCCCATGCGCCAGGGCTGAATTTCCTGCCAGATGTCCATGGCAGCGTGAAAGTCACCTCTGACATCCGAAAGTCCGTCCGCATCCGGGGCAGAACAAAAATTCGTCAGGCCATCGGCCAAGTCCACCGTCGCGTCGTTCAGGGCATCAAGCTTGGGCGGCATCACCGTTGTCAGCAGGTGCTCAAGGATCGGTCGATAGTCTTCATCGGGAATGTCGGCATATGCCTTTGGGGCGGCGGTACTGATGATGATCAAGGCGGTTGCCGTCGTCAACAAGCTTGTGGTGCGCCAGCAGAATTTTAAGGACATGTGTGTTTTCCGAATATTCACGTGATTTACAAGGCGAGGGCCAAGCTTATACCGGCTCATAACAGCCTAAAGTGATTTAAGAAACGCCAGCAGTTTGCTGCGATCAGATGGTGGCAATTTTGTGACCGCGTCGCGCGCAGGCGTGGCTTCGCCCCCATGCCATAGCACGGCTTCAAGAATGGTTGTTGCCCTCCCATCATGAAGGAACTGCGCACGATCATCAATTTCCTTTGCACGGCCAATTCCCCAAAGTGGTGGGGTGCGCCATTCGCGGCCCGATGCTTGTGATTCTGGTCGATGATCAGCCAATCCATCCCCCATGTCATGGAGAAGCAGATCGCTATACGGCCAGATTACCTGCCCGGATTGTTCAGGTAAATCAGCGCGTTCGGGCAATTCATAGCGTGGCGTGTGGCACGCGGCACACCCAATGGCGTTAAAGATGTCTTTTCCGGCAATTACGTCCGCATCACCGGCATTGATCCGCACGGGTGGGGCAATGTTGCGCGCATAATACAGCACAAGATCGGTGATCTGGCTGTGCGCTTCAAGGTTCTCAAATTCCGGGCTGTTGCCATTTGGCGCATTGCGGCAAAGCGTTTGTGCCTCGGTGCAATCGCCCGACCCGTTGGGATAAAGCGGGGTCGAAAGCCCGATATCAAACTGAAACGCATTTTGGTTTTGCTGATCAAGGGTCGGCATGCCGGCCTTCCAACCAAACCGCCCAATTGCCAGGTCACCCTTGGCAAGATCCCAAACGTAATTCACCCGACCTGAAATACCATCATTGTCGGCATCCTGTGGGTCGGCGCTGGCAAGCAAGGTGTCATCAGAAATGGCTTCAAGCAGCCCCAATCCTATCATTGGCGGGGCAAGGCGCGGGGAGACCATAATCTCGGCATGAAGCGGGCCATAAGCCAAATCGGTCATGCCATAGGTTGGCTTTCGCAAAGTGACGTTCTCACCACCCTCAAGGTCAACCGGCACAGTTTTATAGGTAACCGTAACCCGACCTTCGGCCGGGATGCCGGGAACGGAAAAGTCCTGAAACTGCCCGCCGTATACCGGATCGGGAATGGTGGCGACCTTGCCATTTAAATGATCGCGCAACTGATCGGTATTTTGGGGCGGGATAGACAGGCGCAGCAACATAGATGTTGCCCCCGAACCGGGATCATTTTCATCAACCGGATGGCCCCGACCATTGCGGATATGACATCCGTTACAGGCGCGTGAGTTAAACAGCGGGCCAAGACCGTCTGCCGCCTTGGTTCGGGTCGGTGCGGTGACCCAAAGCCTTTGAAAAAGGGCTTCGCCAAGCTTGAAATCAAGCCGCTTTTCAAAGGCCATATTGGCCGAGTAATGGGTAAAGGCATTGCGCCCATCGGGTTTAAGCCATGTGGTTGTACCACCCGGATAGGCATCGTCGCCGGTTTGCTGCGCCAATGCGTCACAGGGCATCGTGCTGGCTGTACCGCAGGCAAGACCAAGAATTATCGCAAGGGCATGGTTTAAAACGGGACGTTTCATATATCTGTTCTAATTCTTGTTCTTATACAAAGCAAAGCGGCGGGAGAAACCATTCCCCCGCCGCTTGGTGCCGTAAAAGGCAGGTATCAGGACATCAGGCTTAGTTGACAGCCGTCGGATTGTCGAGGCTGTCGGAGCCTTCGAACTCGATGCCATCAATGCCAACTGCTGCAATGATCTGTTCGATTGATTTGGTCTGATCGACCAGTGCATCAACAAAGGTCTGAACAACGGCATTGCCATCATCATTGCCCATTGCGATCAACTGATCAAACGCTTCACCGCCTTCTGCGCGGGTGACCATGGCTTTACCGGCCAGAACCGAGCTTGCAAGTTTGCCGCGTAATTCGGTATCAAGTGCTGCGTCATTGGCAGCGACCAGATCGGAAAGCGATGCACCTTCGACGACTGATCCGTCAACACGGGTGTAACGGCCAAGGTAAACGTTCTGGATGCCCAGCGCGTCGTAATAATGGCTGTTATGGGTGTTGTCCGAAAAGCAATCATGCTCTTCTTCCGGATCATGTAGCAACAGGCCAAGTTTGGTCCGCTCGCCGCCCAGTTCGCCATAAGACAGCGACCCCATGCCGGTGACCATTGCGGTCAGGCCCGGAACGCCGTCGCCTTCAAGAACGGCTGCACGTGCTTCTCCGCCATCAACCCACTGTGCGGTCATCCATTCAAGATCGGATACCATCAGATCGGTTGCGGCTTTAAGATACGCGCCACGACGATCGCAATTGCCATTGGTGCAGGCATCACCCTTGGCATAATCGGTCCATGCACGATCGCCGTTGCCGGCGTCGGTACCATGAAGGTCCTGACCCCAAAGCAGGAATTCAATCGCGTGATAGCCGGTTGCAACGTTGCTTTCGACGTCGTCAATCTCATGCAGGCTTTCGATCAGGCCGGTATCAATGATCGATGCATCAATCGTCTCGCCAGAAATCGACAGGCTCGGATTGGCGATGACATTGGCGGCATAGGCCGGGTTTTCTTCGCTTTCTTCGCCGTAAAGGTCGGTTTCGACATAGTCGATCAGACCTTCGTCAAGCGGCCATGCGTTTACTTTACCTTCCCAGTCATCAACGATGGCATTGCCAAAACGATACACTTCGGTCTGCTGGTAAGGGGCGCGTGCTGCCAACCAAGCCGATTTTGCAGCATCAAAACTGGTTGCGGACGGATCGGCAATCAGTGCGTTAACGGCGGTTTGCAGTTTCTTTGCGGTGATGACCGAGTCTTCATAACCGGCATGTGCAATGTCGGCATAGGTGGTCAAAACGTCTTTTGCGGCCGGTGCGGCATAAGCCTGCGCACCAAGGGTCGAAACCAGTACGGCCGTCCCCAGAATTTTAGCGATTTTCATCGGAGTTCCCATCTATCCCTGAAAGGTGAGCCAAGGGCAAAGCCCCGGGGACCGCAAAGACACATATGACGTGCACAATAAAACAATTACACGGCCAAATATGTGCTTCGATCCCTATGCTTCCATCCAATTGATACTGCTTGTGATAATGATTTTCAATTGAAGAATGACTTTAGGTCGAATTTTTTAATGTTTTTGAAGGGAAATCTTCGATTTGAACTTTTCATCAGGGCGGAACGCGGCATTATGACTAGGGGCTGAACCCAATTGAATGCTGGTACGTGAAAAGGGGATCGTATGGCTGAGCCGATAACCGATGACAAGTCTGGCGAAACGCCCGGTGAGAAAAAGGTCAAACTTTGGGACTTTCCGGTGCGGCTGTTCCATTGGGCGCTTGTCGCCGCCATCGTAACGTCGTGGTGGACCAACCAACAGGTGATGATCGATCTTCATGCGATTGCTGGATACACCATCCTTGCGCTGGTGCTGTTTCGGATCATCTGGGGGTTTGTCGGCAGCTCAAACGCACGGTTTTCATCTTTCTTGACCGGACCAAAACGGGTTCTGGACTATGCATCGAAGGTGCCCAAAGGCTCTGTCGCGGAATTAACCTATGCCGGACACAATCCGGCCGGGGGCTGGATGGTGGTGGTTTTGTTGGTGCTGGTCGGTATTCAGGCCGTCAGTGGACTTTTTGCCAGCGAGGATACCTTCCTGTTCTTTGACGGGCCGCTTGTGGCCTATGCCAGTTCCGATGTTGCACGCATCATGAACTGGATCCATCACACCAATATCAATCTGATTTACGTTGCTGTTGGCCTGCATGTTTTTGCCGCCCTGTTCTATCTTGTCGTCAAACGCGAAAACCTGATCGGTGCCATGGTGACGGGCGCGCGGAAAGTTCCAGCAGAACTGGCAACGTCTTTCCAGACCATCCGGTTTAAATCACCGGTCCTGGGAATCGCGATTCTTGCTATTTGTGGTGTTATTGTCTGGGGAATTGTAACCCTTGCCCGAAGTGGGTGAAATATTTTATCATATCATCATACTAATCTGAAAATGTGTTGCAATGCGGTAAGTTACTGACTTGCCGAACGGATATTTCAAACTAAAGAAAACCAAAAAACGGATATATACCGGATTTTTTGTACCCGTAATTGTGATATAAAACAAAATACTTGATGTGAAAAAATCACTTTCCTAGTCTGACCTCACCAAAGAACAAAACACAGGTGAGGAAACAGCCATGCGGGCACGCGCTACAATCCATAAGGACTTCACAATCGCAACGGTCGATAAGCGGGTATATGGCTCGTTTCTCGAACATATGGGGCGTGCTGTATACACGGGCGTTTACGAACCCGGTCATGAAACGGCGGATAAAAACGGGTTCCGTCAGGACACGTTGGAACTGGTGCGTGGTCTGGATGTGCCGATTGTACGCTACCCCGGCGGAAATTTTGTTTCGGCCTATAACTGGGAAGATGGCATTGGACCGCGTGACGAACGTCCTACGCGTCTTGATCTGGCATGGCGAACCCGTGAAACCAACCAGATGGGCGTGAATGAATTCGCCGATTGGTCCAAGCTCGCCAATACCGAGATGATGCTGGCGATGAACCTTGGGTCACGTGGGCTGGAAGATGCGCGCAACTTCCTTGAATATTGTAACCATCCGGGCGGAACCTATTGGTCGGATTTGCGCAAGTCGCACGGCTATGCCGATCCGCATGATGTGCGCATCTGGTGTCTGGGCAATGAAATGGATGGCCCTTGGCAGGTTGGTCACAAGACCGCGCGCGATTACGGCCATTTGGCGAACGAAGTTTCCAAGGCGTTTAAGTATTTTGACCAATCGCTTGAAACCATCGTTTGCGGGTCCTCAAACGACAAGATGCAAACCTATCCAGAATGGGAAGCAACGGTCCTTGAGGAAAGCTATGACAGTGTCGATTACATCTCGTTGCACAAGTATTTTGGCAATGAGGAACAGGACACGTTGAACTATTTCGGCCGCGCGATGGAGCTGGATCGTTATATCGTGACCATCGGTGGCGTGATTGATTATATCAAAGCCAAGAAGCGGTCGAAAAAGGACGTCAAAATCTGCTTTGATGAATGGAATGTCTGGTATCACAACCGCAAGGAAGATGATCAGCGCATCAAGGAATGGGACTGGCCTGTCGCCCCGGCACTGCTGGAAGAAGTCTACAACTTTGAAGACGCTCTTTTGGTCGCCAGCCTTCTCAACGTCTTTATCCGTCGTGCAGATCGCGTCAAGATTGCCTGCATGGCCCAACTTGTGAATGTGATTGCCCCGATCCTGACCCGCGAAGGTGGACCGGCATGGGCACAGACGATCTACTATCCACTGCAATTTGCGTCAAAGTACGGTCGTGGAACGGCACTTAATGTTAGTGTTGATGGACCGACCTATGACTGTGATGTCTCGCAGGATGTGCCATATCTTGATACCTCGGCTGTGCTGGCAGAGGACGGAAAATCGCTTAATATCTTCCTGATCAACCGCCATTTGGACGATGACCTAACGCTTGATATGGCCCTTGAAGGGTTTGGTGCGGCGTCCGTGATCGAACATTCCGAACTGTCGGGCTTTAAACTTGACGACCGCAATACGATTGAGGCGCCCGCAACCGTGACGCCCAAGAAAGGCAGTGGCGTTGCCCTTCAAGATGGCAAGCTGGTTGGAACGCTCAAACCACTGTCCTATCACCTGATCCGCATTTCCGTTGATGCATCGGCCTGATGTGCTGTGACCGGCCCGCTTTATGCGGGCTAGTCCAGACTGCATTGGGAACAGTTTTCCGGGAGGACAGTGGAAATGTCGGGTGTTTCGCTCAGTAATATAAAAAAGGCCTATGGCCCGATCGATGTCATTCATGACGTCAATATCAAGGTCGAGCAGGGTGAGTTCGTTGTCTTTGTCGGGCCGTCGGGATGTGGAAAATCCACATTGTTGCGAATGATTGCCGGGCTGGAGGAAACCACAGGGGGCACAATCGACATCGAAGGCGTCGATGTCACCCATCTCGAAGCGGCCAAGCGTGGCGTTTCAATGGTGTTTCAGTCTTATGCGCTTTATCCGCATCTGAGCGTCTTTGATAACATGGCGTTTAGCATGCAGATCGCACGCCGCCCCAAAGACGAAATAAAGCAAAAGGTCGATGAGGCAGCACGTATTCTTCAGCTTGAAGACCATCTTGACCGGAAACCATCGCAGCTTTCGGGCGGGCAGCGTCAGCGTGTTGCAATTGGTCGGGCGATTGTGCGGCAACCAAAAGTCTTCCTGTTTGACGAACCTCTTTCCAATCTGGATGCCGAACTGCGTGTTCAGATGCGTATGGAAATCGCACGTCTGCACAATCAAATCGGGGCGACGATGATCTATGTGACCCATGATCAGGTCGAAGCCATGACATTGGCCGATAAGATCGTGGTGCTTAAATCCGGTTCAGTACAACAGATCGGCTCGCCACTCGATCTTTATGACAATCCCGATAATCAGTTCGTCGCGGGCTTCATCGGTTCGCCGAAAATGAACTTCCTAAAGGGGATCGTCAATGAACCCCGCGTAGATGGCAAGATCACCATCACGCTTGATGATGCCCCAAACACGACATTCGATATCACAAGTGGATCGGCAACACTCAACGCAGGTGATGCGGTCACAGTTGGCATTCGCCCCGAAAACATCGGACTTGAACATGATGAGACGGTCGGACCGACCGTATTGCTCAAGCCCGAATTTACCGAAGAACTGGGTGGGGTCAGTTACATCCATACCCAGACCAAGGACGGTGTTCGCGTCACCATCGAACGTCGTTCGGAACGCAACCGCATTGATCAGGAAGACCTGCAGGTCACGTTACCTGTGCGTGATCTTTTCTTGTTCGATGCCGATGGGGCACGCCTGCGTTAGGCCGTCCCGAAAGAATATGCCCGGTCCGGAAACATAAAAAAATACAACCGTGATACGGGCTCAAACCAACCGGCCCAAATGCCGGTTATCAAGGAGGAAACGTCGTGAAAACAGCTATCAAGGCAGCACTTTCCGCTGCGGTATTGTTCGGCAGTGCTTTTAGCGCCTCTGCCAAAACCGATATTACGTGGTGGGACTTTCTTGCGGGCGGGGACGGGGTCCGTATGAAGGCCCTGATCAAGGAATTCAACGAAACCCACCCCGATATTCAGATCAACGCAACGACACTGGAATGGGGCACACCGTTCTATACCAAAGTTCAAACCGCAACGGCAGTCGGTCAACAGCCCGATATCATGACCTATCACCTGTCGCGCTTCCCGCTCGCGGTCCCGCAAGGTGTGTTGCGCCCGATCACCGACGCCGAGCTGTCCGAGGCCGGTTTGTCCGCAGATGATTATTTCGAATCAAGTTTCGATGCGGCAAAAGTCGATGACAAGCTTTATGGCATCCCGTTCGATATTCATTCCATCGTCCTTTATTACAACAAGGACGCGCTGGCAAAGGCTGGGTTGCTGGGTGATGATGGCAAGCCCAAAGGACTTGAAGGGCTCGAAAACTTCAACGCCGCCCTTGCAAAACTCAAAGAATCCGGTTCGGAAATTCCGCTGTCGCTGCATACCGATGAAGGCGGTTCAATGTGGCGCGTCTTCTATACGCTGCTGTCCCAGCAAGGCGGCAAGTTCATGGACGGCGATGAAATCCTGCCTGGTGACGAGGGGCTCGAAGCGCTCAAAGCCATGACCAACTGGGTTTCGTCGGGATATTCACCTGAACTGATTTCATACGAAGCATCGATTGCGCTGTTCACCTCCGGGCGGGCTGCCATGCACATCAATGGTGTATGGGAAGTTCCGACTATGAAGGATCTCGCCGCAAGCGGTGATCTCGGCTTTGAATGGGGTGCTGTACAAATCCCGGTATTGATGGGAAAACCGGCAACCTGGGCTGACTCACACGCCTTTGCCATTCCCAACAGTGAAGAAAACCCGGTTTCCCCGGAAAAGGTAAAAGCCGTGCTTGAGATCATTGCATGGCTGAATGACCATAGTCTGGCATGGGCCGAAGCTGGTCACATTCCGGCATACAAACCCGTCGCACAAAGCACGGAGTTCAAGGAAATGGAGCCGAATGCGACCTATTCCTCGCTGGCTGATACGGCGGTCTTTGATCCGCAATCACCCATCGCAGGTGTTGCAGGACCGATCTATGAGGCGACCCAGAACTTCATTGTACCAGCATTGAACGGGCAGCTTGACCCAGAAGAGGCACTTGAAATGGTTCGCGATGAATTGAAAAACGCGAATATGAACTGATCACGCGTGAGGATCGATGGTCGGCATGCCTCCCTACTGCCGGCCATCGTTTTTCAACGATGAGTTTCTGTATTGCTAGAAGTTTCGAGATGGGGTGGCTACCGATGCGGCCAAAGTCCAAGAATAACAAGACACTGACGGCAATCCTGCTGATCGCACCGTTTGTTCTGTGCTATCTCGTGGTGTTTGCTTATCCGGTCTATAAAATGTTCGCGATGAGTTTCACCGACGCTCCTTTGATCGGAGAAGGCGATTGGGTGGGACTTGAAAACTATGTCCGGATGTTCCAGCACAAGCTGTTCTATACGTCGGTGTATAACACGCTTTATTTCGTTGGCTTGACGGTCGTTCCCAACACCCTGATCGGTCTTGGCATTGCGATGATGATTGTACGTCTGAACGGCATGGTTCAGGCCGGTATCCTGATCTTGTTTTTCATGCCCTATATCCTTCCGGTGACGGTCGTGACCCAAATTTGGCAGTGGGTTCTTGATCAACAATTTGGCGTGGCACAGCCGCTTATTGAAGCGGTGGCCGGAAAACGCATCAGTGTGTTCCGCGATCCCTTATGGGCCATGCCGATGGTGGCGCTGGTTACCATCTGGTGGACCAATGGGTTTAACGTTCTTTTGTTCATTTCTGCCCTTCGCAACATTCCGCAAGACTACTACGAAGCCGCCTCGTTGGACGGCGCAAGCCGTTTCCAGCAATTCCGCCGTATCACCTGGCCGTTGCTCTGGCCCGTAACGGCACTGGTTTTGACATTGCAGCTGATCTTGCAGCTCAAGATTTTTGATCAGATTTACCTGATGACACAGGGGGGGCCGTTCAATTCGACTTATGTGCTGCTGCAACTTGTTTACCGCGAGGCATTTGGTCGCAATCAGGGCGGCTATGCATCCGCCGTGGCGGTCGCATTGTTTGTTTTGATCGTTATTGTATCGGTCTTGCAATATCAGCTGCTTAAAGCGCGGGGGAAATCGTGATGGGAAACATGAAAACCGGTAATATCCTGTTGCTCACCTTTACGGTCATTGCGGCCTGTGCCTGGGCGTTCCCGCTTTATTGGGCGATTGTGACATCGATCAAACCCGAAACCGATGTTGTCGCAGGAACAACTTTTCTTCCTGAAACGATTGATATTTCCTCTTACGTTTGGGCGTTGCTCGAAACCAACATCGTGCGGTGGTACATAAACTCGATTGGCACATCTGTGCTGATTACGGTTGTCGTCATCATGATCAGCATGATGTGTGGCTATGCGCTGTCGCAGATCGTCTTCCCGGGGCGTCGGGCTTTGTTCCTGATTGTGCTGGCAAGTTTCATGGTGCCATCACAGGCGCTTGTCGTGTCGCAGTTCATCCTGATGCATAAGTTCGGCATGGTCGATAGTTGGGCCGGGATTATCCTGCCCCAAGTGATCATTCCCGTGGTGGTGATTGTCTATAAGCAGTTCTTTGATTCCGTACCGCGTGAATTACGCGAGGCAGCCAAGCTTGACGGTTGCAGCGAATTTCAGATCCTGTTCAAGCTTTACCTGCCCTTGAATTGGGGGATTACCGCGGCTCTGTCGATCATCACCTTTATCATGGCCTGGAATAATTTCCTGTGGCCGTTTTTGGTCATCACGTCCGAGGAAATGATGACAATTACGGTCGGTATCACACAGGTCGGTGATGCCTTTGGCGTGAAATATGCGCGTGACATGGCAATCGCCGTCATGGCGGCCATGCCGGTTGCCATTGCCTATCTTATTTTTCAGCGCCGCGTGACACAGGCAATCATGTTGTCATCTGGTATCAAGGGCTAGGTTTATGCCAAACTGCCCTAAGGGCAGGGATTAGGGAAACCTTCAGGGAACAATAAAAAGTCATGCAGACAAAATTACTGACGGTCGATCCGGTCAAGGATGCAGATATCGTTCAGGGACTGGCATCCAAGACACGGATCGATATCCTGTATCTTTTGCGTAAAAATGGCCCGCAGAACGTCAATGAAATCGCCGAGAAGATGGGTTTGCCGCAATCTACTGTGGCAACCAACATCAAAACGCTTGAAAAGGCGGGTTTGGTTGAAACCCAGACGATGAAGGCCAAAAAGGGCAATCAAAAGATTTGCTCGGCGGCCTATGGGGAAATCTATATTCGGTTTGATGATGACAAGAACACTTCGGATAATGACCGGGTTGTGGTCAGCATGCCGATTGGTCTGTTTACCGAATTTGATGTCGGTGCACCTTGCGGGATGTGTTCGGTCGAACGGGTTGTGGGTGTTCTTGATGTGCCCAATGTTTTCCTTGATCCCCAACGCATGCAGGCAGCCCTTCTTTGGTTTACCCGCGGCCATGTTGAATACAAGTTTCCCAACAACGCGATGGTGACCGGACGGCAGCCCAAACGACTGGAAATTACCGCTGAGCTGAGTTCTGAAACGCCTGAAACCAACAGCGAATGGCCATCGGACATTTCCGTCTGGATTAACGGGTTCAATGTTGGCACATGGACATCACCGGGTGATTTTGGGGATCGACGTGGACTGTATTCACCTGGCTGGTGGAAACTTGAAGGATCCCAGTACGGGCAACTCAAGACGTGGGTCATTGATGAAAACGGCACTTGGGTCGATGGGAAAAAGATTTCCGCACAGACAATCAATACGCTTGAAATTATGGACCATCACTCGGTCCGCTTCAGGATTGGCGTCGATGAAAATGCGGCGAACCCCGGCGGGGTCAATATCTTTGGACGCGGTTTTGGCGACCATGATCAGGACATCACCATGACCTTGCATTTTTAATCATCCAAGGCATCTGGACGGTCCGAAGGTCGCCATCGCAAAAAATTCCCCGGTCAGAATTTCCTTGATGCTGTTGGGGGACAGCAGAGGGAGATGAAATTACTGACCGGGGTGCTCACCCAAGGAAGGGTGAGCCTAACTTTTCTTATTTCGTGCGATATTCGTCGTGGCAGCCTTTGCAGTTTTTGCCAAGATCACCCATGGCTGCCCCCATGGCCGCTTTGTCACCGGCAACAGATGCCATTGCCAATGCAGCTTTCTTAAGCTCGGGGAAGCGGTTGGCAAAGCCATCCCAGTCAGACCAGATTTTTTCATCTGCCGTGGTTTTGACAGATGCATCCATGGTTTTGGGCTCAAACGCATTTGGTGCTGCCGTGGCGGCAAAGGCGATACCATTTGCAAGGTTGCGCACGACCGGATCGGGAAGGTCGCACTGTCCTTTTAAATAGCAGCCAAGTGTGCCCATCGCGCCGCCAATGCCATCCATCAACATTTTCCGGGTTTCAACGGTTTCGTTATCCATCATCTCGTCAGCGTTGGCTGCCATCGGCATAACGGACCCTGCCGCGATCATCGCGCCGAGCAGGCCTGCAGTAACAAGGTGCTTCATAGGGTTCTCTCTACGTTGGTTTTGCATGTCTCTCTGATCACCAGACAGGCCTTCTATTGTTATCTATAAAGCAAGCATCTTGTTGCTTCTGGACTGCCGGTCAGCTTAGTGTCCCAGTTGTGCCCCAAAAACCGGAATCACAAGCGCGTGAAATCGACGACTTTTTTCAACGCGTGCGTTCAAAGGAACTGCCCCGAATGTCTTCTGTCGCCCCCAAATCTGCCGATGGTACCCCGTCAAATGCCAACGAAACCGCCATTCGCGAAGGCCGCGCACGCGCACGTGCTGTCATTCGTGATTGGGATTTGACGCGCGCCTATATCAATGGCGAATGGCGCGAAGCAGACAGCCGTGAAAAGCTTGATGTGATTGATCCGGCCAAGGGCGATGTGATTGGCGGTGTTCCGTTCATGCGCACATCCGAGGCGCGCCGGGCAATTGATGCGGCGTCTGAGGCGTTCCCGGCATGGTCAACCCGACTGGCAAAGGACCGGGCGGCGATATTGCGCCGCTGGCGTGACCTGCTTGAAACCCATCAGGAAGAACTGGCATCCCTGATTACGCTTGAACAGGGCAAACCCTATGATCAGGCGCTGCGCGAAGTCGTCGGTGCCATCGCCTATGCCGAATGGTACAGCGAAGAAGCCAAGCGCGCCTATGGCCAAACCATGCCCGCCACCCAACGGGATCGTCGGGTTGTGGTTCAAAAACACGCGGTGGGGGTCGTTGCCGCCATCACGCCGTGGAATTTCCCGCTGACCATGGTGGTGCGTAAATGCGCCCCGGCACTGGCCGCGGGATGTACCGTCGTTGTCAAACCGGCCGAAGATACTCCGCTTTCAGCACTGGCTGCGGCCAAACTTGCCCATCAGGCAGGATTCCCGCCCGGGGTCTTTAACGTTGTCACCGGCTTGCCCCAACCGATTGGCGAGGCTCTGACCGGCGATGAACGGGTCCGCATGTTATCTTTTACCGGCTCGACCGAGGTTGGCAAACGCCTCATGGCGCAATGTGCACCAACCATGAAAAAGCTGTCGCTCGAACTTGGCGGCAATGCGCCGTTCATCGTGATGGATGATGCCGACATTGATGTCGCGGTCGCCGGGGCAATGATTTCGAAATTCCGCAACAGCGGTCAAACCTGTGTCTGTGCCAATCGCATCTTTGTTCAGGACGGTGTGTATGATGCCTTTGTTGAAAAGTTCATTGCCGCAAGCAATGCCCAGACCATCGGCAATGGCTTTATCCCGGGGATGGAGCTTGGCCCGTTGATCAACCGTCAGGCGGTGGCAAAGGTCGAACGGCTGGTCCAAAATGCTCAAAAGGCCGGGGCGACTCTGCACTACGGGGCAGAGCTTCCTGCGGATGGTCACTTCACCCGGCCCTTGGTGATGACAGACGTGCCGCTTGATGCCGATTGCTTTGATGAGGAACTGTTTGCGCCGGTTGCGCCAATTTACCGGTTTGAGACCGAGGATGAGGCAATCACCCTTGCGAACCGGGTGCGCACGGGACTGTCGTCATATGTCTACAGCCGGGACGTCGGACGTATTCAACGGATTGCTGATCGCCTCGAAGCAGGGGTCGTCGGGATCAATGACGGCACCACCAGCCACGAAGGCGCACCGTTTGGCGGGGTTAAGGAAAGTGGACAGGGCCGCGAGGGCGGGCATTGGGGACTCGAAGAATATCTGGAACCCAAATACCTCAACTACGCCATCGGTTGAGAATGAAATTTCCCAATATCGGTCGGGTTGACCAGCAGGATCGATTTTAAAGATCGCAAAACGGCAATAGCAGAGGATGCTATTGCCGTTTTTTATGCCCGAACCAAGCCATGCAAAATTGTGCAGAAGGACTCCAGTAGAATATCTGGTCGGTTTTTAGCACCTGTTGCCAAAAAACCGTATGCCGCAAAGCACTATCCGTGTCGTTTTCTTCTGCGCTTACAGGCCATGAGACCTTTGAAGGCCGGGGTAATTTGGAACTTTAACAAGTTCGCTCCGCAGCCTTCACTGGATGGCATGGGAAAAATGCAGCAAATCGAGCATGTTATTTGTCATGAGACAATCATGCGTCAGGCGCATGATGAAAATGTGTCGATAATGTTTCATGATATGCGTCAAATGCATGGGTGAGCTGAGAAAACTCTTCTCGTAGGGATCAACAAACAGGCGTACATCGGGTTCAACGAAATGAAACGCGAAACCCAAGCGCGAATAGCGCGTGATGCTTTTGAAAGGATACGGCCATGAAAGCCTATCGTGATTATGACCTGGTTGCTATCGAACGCGAAGCAGAACGTCTGCGTGCACAAGCGATGCAGCAGATGTTTGTTGCCCTTGTACGCAAGATCGGCGCGCTGTTCGGTGCAAACCGTAAACCGCATGGTGGCGTTGCTGCCGGCGCTTAATTCAAGCGCGACATAGAATTCCGGTGCGGTTCATTCCGTACCTTGAAAAACACCCCCGCATTCCTCCCATGCGGGGGTGTTTTCGTATGTGGGCTTCACCTTGGCGATTCTTGCGGTTATGAATGAGGCAGATCACGCATAGCCCGGAGATATCAGCCCATGCAGCTTGCCCATTACGCCTTTGGCGAAGAAAACCGTGATAATGGAACCATTGTGATTGTCCATGGTCTGTTCGGGCAGGCGCGCAACTGGACAGCGATTGCCCGGCGTCTGGCGGAAAAATATCATGTGGTGACGGCCGATTTGCGCAATCACGGACGGTCGGGCTGGGATATGGACATGACATACCCCGCCATGGCCGACGATCTGGCCGTGCTGATCAAGGATGTCTCTGACACACCGGTGCATCTGGTTGGCCATTCGATGGGCGGTAAGGCCTCCATGGTTTTGGCTTTATCGCAAAATGCCAAAGATGCCGGGTTGGTGTCCGACCTTGTGGTCGTGGATATCGCCCCTGTGGTCTATGACCATGATTATACCGACTATATTACCGCCATGCGCGGCGTTGATTTCGATACCGTGTCACGCCGGGCCGAGGTCGAAGACGCATTATCATCGGGGATTGCCGAAAAAGGCGTGCGCCAGTTTCTGGCCCAAAGTGTCACGACCGACAAGGAGACCGGCAAAATGGCGTGGCAGGTCAATATTGATGCCATGGCCGATCATTTATCCGACATCACCGGCTGGCCGCAAAGCGATCTTTCTGATCAATATGACGGGGATGTCTTGTTCATTTCCGGGGCCAATTCGCATTATGTCGATCCCAAGGACCGCGATCACATCAAATCGCTGTTTCCCAAGGCGGCCTTTACCAGCATCAAAGGCGCAGGCCACTGGGTCCATGCCGAAAAACCCGATGCGGTTCTTTTGACGTTATCGGCGTTTTTAAACCGCTAGGAGACTGTCGCAATGGTTGACGTTCCCAAGGGATGGCAGTTGCCCACCAACGATGCGATCCGGGTCGAGGACATCGAATGCCTATCGGATAACTGGTATCATCTTTACCGCGTGACGTTTGATCTGCGCCGTCAGAATGGTGAATGGCAACGACAGCAACGCGAAGCCTATGACCGGGGCAATGGGGCGGGGATTTTGCTGTATAACCGTGCGGATCGCACCGTGATCCTGACCCGGCAATTTCGTCTGCCGACCTTTGTAAACGGCAATGAAAACGGCATGCTGATCGAAGTCCCGGCAGGCTTGCTTGATGACCGCGATCCGGCGGCTGCCGTGATTGCAGAAGTGCAGGAAGAAACCGGCTATAAAATCGGCAAGCCGCAAAAGCTGTTTGATCTGTTTATGAGCCCGGGCTCGGTTACCGAACGGCTGCATCTGTTCATGGCCGAAGTCACCAAGGAATATCAAACCGGCAAGGGTGGCGGCCTTCATGAGGAGGGCGAGGATATCCATGTTCTCGAAACCCCGTTTGAAGACGCCCTTGCTATGGTGGCCGATGGCCGCATTCGGGACGCCAAAACAGTCATTCTGTTACAACATGCCCAACTGGCGAAAATCTTCGACTAACGCTTGATCACCACGGCAGGTTTTCGCCGTCATAGGCATAAAAGCCACCAGACTGTTTGGCACTCAGCCCGTCAATCACACGCAACATGTTGGTTGTCGCCTCAGTCGGTGTCTGTACTTTCAGTCCGGATTTGGCAAACGGCCCGGAAAGCCCGGTATCGACCGTGCCGGGATGCAGGGCAACACAGATCGCATCATGCTTGCTGCGGCCGATTTCAATCGCGCTGCATTTCACCAGTTGATTAAGGGCGGCCTTGGCTGCGCGATAGCCGTACCAGCCGCCCATGCGGTTATCACTGATGCTACCGACCTTGGCCGACAGGGTGGCAAACACCGATTTGCCATCACGGGGCAAAAGCGGGCAGAAATGCTTCATCAGCAACGCCGGACCAATCGCATTGATCAAAAACTGCTTGGCCATATAGTCCGCATCAATATGGCGCAGTGATTTTTCCGGCTGATGGGTGTCATCATGCAGATACCCCGTGGCATCAATGATCAGCCGAACATCCCCCGAAAGCGCGCGAAGGTGCTGAACGCACGCCGCAATGCCGTCCGGCTTGGTGAAATCAAGGGCCGGATCGGTCGTGCGCGAAAAACCGACAACATGCGAAAATCGATCGCTTTGCGTAAGCTGGGCCATAAAAGCCTGCCCGATCCCGCCCGTGGCACCAATCACCACGGCAATTGATGGGGTGGCAAAGCTGTCAAGTTCTGGCACGTCAGTCATGGTCAGGCTCCTGCGGTGATGGTGCTTGGAATCTTACGCAGGCGGTGCACTATTGGTTTTGCCCAATCTGATTTACGGATCGGGATTGGCGCTAGGGGGCGGGGTCCAATGCCGGTCACCGTGGGTTTTCTCATCGCGTTCATCACGCATAAGCTCAAACAGGGTTTCGTTCTGGGACCGCATGGTGTCGATGTATCCCTTATCCACCCCATGTTCATTCCAGCGTTCGCGCAATTTTTCCAGTGTTTCAAAATCATGCGCCCGGAACGCCTGTTTTTTACGTTCGGCCCGGAACGGATGCAGGCCGAGTTCAATCAACGCATCACGGCCAAGGTTAAGCGCACTGTCAAAGGTTTCGCGCTGCACGCAATGTGCCCCGGCTTTTTCAAGCTCATAGACATGATGTCGGTCATGTGCGCGTGCCAAAATCCGGACCTTGGGATAGTGTTTGGCAACATGTTCGACCAAGGCGGTCAGTTTGTCGCGGTTATCAATCGCGGCAACAAACAATCGGGCATCTTCAATGCCGGTGGTGTGCAAAAGATCAGGCCGGGTGGCATCGCCGTAATAGGCGCGAAACCCGACCCGACTCAGGTTTTCGACCACTTCGGGATCATGATCAAGCACCACCACATCATGGCCATTGGTGGCAAGAAGGCGGGTGACGATCTGCCCAAACCGGCCAAGACCCGCAATCACAACCGATCCCGGCGTTTCAATGGTATCGGCCTCCCGGCTGTTGGTCTTGACCATGCGCGGGGCTAAAACCCGCTCATACAGGATAAAGGCCGCAGGGGTCAGGATCATGGTAAGTGCCACGACCAGCGTCATTTTCCCGATCAGATCAACCGGCAAAACGCCCATGCCCGATGCCATGCCAAACAACACAAAGGCAAATTCACCCGCCTGAGCCAACCCGACAGCAAACAACAATCGGTCCGCACCGCGCAGGCCAAAGATGCTGGCAATGGCAAACAGGATACCGGCCTTGATGATCATCACACCAAACGCCAGGCCGATCAGTATGATCGGTTGATCAAACAGCAAACCAAAATCAATCCCGGCCCCGACTGTCAAGAAAAACAGGCCGAGTAGTAACCCCTTGAACGGTTCGATATCGTTTTCAAGTTCGTGGCGGTATTCGCTATCGGATAAAACCACACCAGCCAGAAACGTCCCCAGTGCCGGGCTCAGCCCGATGGCCGTCATAAATAGTGCAATGCCAATCACCAGCAAAAGGGCCGCAGCAGTAAAAACCTCCCGCAGGCGCGAATGGGCGATAAAGCGAAACATCGGGCGAATAAGATACCGCCCGCCAATGATGATCGTGGCAATTGCTGCAATAATCACAAGCGGTTGCGCCCAATCGGGCACAAGGTCAAGCAACATTGCACCGTGCGCGGTGGGATCATCGCCCGATGGGCTCAGCGTTTCAACTGCGAGCAACGGCAGCAAAGCCAGCATCGGGATCACCGCGACATCCTGTGTCAGCAGAACCGAGAAGGCGCTTTTGCCGCCAACCGTGCCAAGCCAGCCTTTTTCATTAAGCGATTGCAGCACAATGGCAGTCGATGACAACGCAAGCACCATGCCGATGGCAATGCCCGATTGCCACGAAAGGCCAAACGCCATGCAGCCCGCCGCGATAACGGCAGTTGTCAGCGTAACCTGCAATCCACCAAGGCCGATCAACTGGCCGCGCATCGACCACAGCATCGCCGGGCGCAGTTCCAGTCCGACAAGAAACAGCATCATGACAACGCCAAATTCGGCAAAATGCTGAAGGTCGGCGGTCTCATTACCAACAATGCCAAGGATCGGACCAATCACCACCCCGGCAATCAAATAGCCAAGCACGGACCCCAGACCAAGGCGCTGGGCAAGCGGCACGGCAACAACGGCTGCGACCAGATAGACAAAAGCATGTGAAAGAATTTCCATCACGCATTCTCCCCAATGAAAAAGCTGTCGGGATGGTCGGTCAGGGTTAATGCATTGGCCGCGGCATCAAGATCAATGCGATCCTGTGTGAGGGCCGTCAGGAAACTGTGCCACTGCGACACTGTTTCCTTTACACGGTTTTCTGCGCGCAAAGACCCGGCGCTGAAGGTGGCATAGGGGGCCAGATACCGCATGTTGCATAGATCTGCTGTGCGCTCGAACGGCATCAACAAGGTCCGAAGTTCGGCGATATGTCCGCCTTTGACTGTATAGGCACTGCGCGCTGTTCCGCACGAAACGGCATTGAACATCACTTTCCCATTCAGTGCCGTTCCCTCGGCGCCATAGGCAAAATCATATTCGAGCACAAGGTCCATCCATTCCTTGATGATGGCCGGGGCGGAATACCAATAAAGCGGATGCTGGAAGATGATGACGTCATGGTCCAAAAGACTGGACTGTTCGCGGGCGATGTTAATCTCGAAGCTCGGATAGCGCGCATAGAGATCAACGCAGGTTACCCCCTCAACAGTTTGGGCTGCTTCGAACATGGGCCAATTGATTTCCGAGCGGTCCTGCCGAGGATGGGCAAACAGCGTTAACACACGCGCCATCGATTTCTCCGTTGTTCCGTGGTGTTTTGTGTGGATCGTTCTTTTGGTTTTAACGTGAAAGTGCCCGTTTACGAAGTGTTTAGAACCACGTTTAGAATAAAACAGCAATTTTCACATCCTAGGTGGAATGGCGTCTCAACGGGGTGTTTGTTTCATTTGAAATCAAGGAAATCCCAATGCCATATGTCTTTATCCAAGCCACCGATACCGAGGCCATTGCCGAACGTGAATGGGGCAAGGCCGACGAGATCATGTTTACGGCCTTCACATCCTGCATCGGGATCATGGCAATCAAGGATGATCAGGTGATCGGCGTTCACTTAACGCTTCGCGATGACACAAATGCTGTCACCAATGCCGACATTGATACTGCAATTGGATTGCTTGACGGGGGAGCCTACCCGGTGGTGATCGGCGCGATCAGTGCATGGGAAGCATCTGCGGCGGCTGTTTATCAACACCTTGTCGATACGCTGCATCCGGTCGAGCAATATGGCTATGGCGACGGGACGTTTGGCGGTGAAATCGTCAATGGTCGTATTCAGCCACGCTATGTTGCTTAAAGGCCCCAGAACAGAAAAAGCCGCCCGGCCAGTAAGGCGTTCGGGCGGCTTTATCAATTGGTTCTAAACGCGCTTAAAGGACTTATTCAGCGGCGTTGATATGGGTGACGTTGGGGGCACTGCGTGCACCTTTGCCCTCATGATCGTGAAGACGGATGAATTGCTTGATCCGCGGGCTGATCTGTTCGCGCCAGCGACGACCGTTAAACACACCGTAATGGCCGACACCCTGCTGCATGTGATGCATGCGCATGCTATCGGGCAGGTTGGTGCACAGTTTATGCGCCGCACGGGTTTGGCCCATGCCGGTAATGTCATCGCGTTCCCCTTCAACCGTCAAAAGTGCGGTCTTGGTAATCGCGGATGGATCAACCGGAACCCCCTGCCAGCGCATGGTGCCGTTGGGCAGGTTATGTTCATGGAACACAACCTTAAGCGTCTGAAGGTAAAACTCGGCTGTCATATCCATGACAGCAAGATATTCGTGATAGAAGTTCCGCTTGGCATCGGCACTTTCGCCGTCACCTTCGACCAGATGCATGAACATGTCATGGTGGGCTGAAACGTGGCGGTCCCAGTTCATCGCCATGAAGCCTGCCAGCTGCATAAAGCCTGGATAGACCCGGCGCATGACACCGGTATTGGGCAGCGGCACATGTGAAATGACATGGCGTTCAAACCATTCAAGATCATGCTGCTCAGCAAATTTGTTCACTTCGGTCGGGTTTTCGCGGGTATCCACCGGGCCGCCCATCAGCGTCATTGACGCTGGCTGACAATCCTCGTTTCCTGCCGCCATCAAGGATGCAGCGGCCATCACCGGAACCGATGGCTGACAAACCGCCATCACATGGGTATTCGGGCCAAGCTTGCGCAGGAACCGCATAAGATAATCGATATAGGTATCAAGATCAAAGTGACCCTGATGGACCGCAACCGTGCGGGCATCAATCCAGTCGGTAATATAGACATCATGATCAGGCAGCAATGCCTCGACCGTGCCACGCAGCAAGGTTGAAAAATGCCCTGACAGCGGTGCGACAATCAACAAACGCGGATCGTCGGGCTGGGTTTTCAAATGACCGGTTTCGCGTTTGAAATGCAAAAGATCACAGAAAGCTTCGCTATGGACGATTTCTTCGGTGACAGCCACGGTCTGACCGTCAACCGTTGTGGTATCCAAGCCAAATTCCGGTTTGCCATAACGATGGGTAATGTGGGTGAACATGTCGCACGCTGCCGCTACGGCCCGACCCGGCTGGGTATAGGAAAGCGGATTGGCTGGATTGCGCAGCCATTTTTTGTTGGCATCGACGGCCATACGCAGCGGACTTATCGTGGCGTGCTGCAATTCATAAAGGTGGTACAGCATATATTCTCACTCCCGGATGACAGGGGCCCAAGGGCCCGGGTGTCACCGTCCTGGTTACGGCTTTTCGTCCTGTTTTTTGTCACGCACAGGCGTTTTGTAAGACGTGCAGTCACGTGCGGCAAAGTACTATGGCATCTGTCGTTTGTGGCATTGGGGCAGCGCCAAAGCAGCTTATCCCCAGACGTCAGAAAACCTTAAAATCACAATGTAGCCTACGGCAGTACAGGTTTTACACAATAGCCATAAAGTATGATGATATTCCAAATAGTGCTTTTACGTTCTGATTCAACAGAAAATTCACGCCGATGTCGAGTGAAATATTGCAATGCAGCGTAAGCTGTTGCGTTGCAATAATAGTTTTAGCAGGGAAATGGGGAGATATGGCTTTTGGGGCAGCACATTTTAGACGTTTTAGAATCGTCGCCCGGCTGTGCAAAACGCCCGACACCCAGCCTTAAGTCAATGAGGCTGCAGATTTTTCGGGATGACATTGGCCCAAACAAAGAAAGGGCGCTGCCGTAGGGAAAACAGCAGCGCCAGTATAATAGTTCAGTGCGGATTAAAGTGCGGAGATAACGAAGCCTAAAAGAACGAATGCATAAGGGAGCAAGGGCATGGGGAAGTCTGACCGGCAGGCGGGACAGGGTGCGGGGTAGCCTGCCGGTCAGGTGCCCTTGGTGGACAATCGTCCGGGCCTCGCAAATTTCAATGGGGATTTTTTATCAGATCAGACTGCGCAGGGTTTGCGCCATGCCAAGCCCGATGACGAACAGAAAAAATCCTGTACTTCCAACCACAGCAACAGTGCTGCAAAGCTCGTTCAAGCGGGTCGGGTTCTCGATCAGTTTCAGCATGGTTTGTCCTCCTCAATCTGTCTGCAAGGACCATAGCGTTCTGATTTTGTTCCTGCAAGAACAAAATTGGAACAAATGCGGATTAATCTAATTAAGTATTTGAAATATAATCAAAAAATAGTGTTCTCAAATGTTCTCATTTTTAATGGGAAATGAGAACATTCAAGGGTGATCAAGTGAGTTGGGTTGAACAAGGACCGCAGGAAACCTCGTGTTTGCGCGAGTCTTTATAAAAGACATCGGACGCAGGATGTTCTTGCTGGTGTTCTCACTCTATTTCCGGCCCTGCTATGTCCACCCATGATCGCGCGGAGAAGATCGCAAGGTGTCATCAAAACGTACATTTAACCCGGATGAAATACCCGCATAGTTGCGATATCGTGTGATGGATCATCAATCGGCTGTCGGTTTTATGGGTTTGCCTGACAGATCAAAAGGGCGCTGATTTAAACCGATTCAATTTGTATAAAATCAAATTGTTGCAGGATATGCAGACTGGCCTAAAATGGGGTGTGTTTCGGCGAATGTTCGGATTGTTTTGCAACAAACTGTTACGGTTAAACCGGATTTCGGTAAAGCCGTCTTTCGGGGGCTTGAACGCAGTGGTCTTGCCCTCATAGATCGTGTAACAGTGGGCTCAAAGACCGGAACATCGCACCCTTGCTGATCAGGACGCAGCATGGCTGTTGGCCTAAATAAGGTGGTCAAACATTCTGGCGACGCCTGACACTGCCAACCAGAGTGTCAGAAGTTTGCTGTGTTTGATTACTCATACAAAACCGGCCATGCGCCATTAAGTGGAAAATTTCCCTATGGTGTCAGGTTGGTAAATACACGCACAGAACCGGCAATCCGGTGCTGTTTTCACGGTAACTACCGTGTCCCGATCGTCTGCCCGGATTGTCAAAAGTCCGGGATCCCACCTAGACGACGGGGAGGAAACGTTGGAAGGCTAAGGGCAGAATGAGACAAAGGCTTAAACATCGTATTGCTGATATCGTGATATTCGGTGGGACCGGAGATCTGGCACTACGCAAACTTTTCCCCGCACTTTACGAAATGGAACGGACCGGGCGTTTCGATGATGACACCCGTATCTTTGGCGCATCGCGCAGCGAACATAGCGACGAAGATTTCCGGGCCAAACTTGAAGAAGCCGGAAAAAAATTCGTCCCCGAAGGCGAGTTTGAGGCGAAAACCTGGAAAAAATTCGCCCAGCGCATTTCCTATGTTCAGGTCTCAGCAGGCGACGAAGCCGGGTTTAAGGTTCTTCACGAAAAACTTTCCGATCAGCCTGATCGCGACCGGGTCTATTATTTCTCGACCAGTCCGGCCCTGTTTGCTGATATGGCCTTTAACCTTAAAAAGGTTGGTCTGGTAACGCCAAATTCCCGCGTTGTGCTTGAAAAGCCGCTGGGTCATGACCTTGACAGTTGCCGTGAAATCAACGGCCAGATTGGTGAAGTCTTCGACGAAAACCAGATTTTCCGTATCGACCATTACCTTGGCAAGGAAACAGTGCAGAACCTTATGATTCTGCGCTTTGCCAATGCGATGTTTGAACCACTTTGGAACAGCGCGCATATTGACCACGTGCAGATCACGGTCGGCGAAGAAGTCGGTGCCGAAGGCCGCTGGTCCTATTATGACGATGCCGGTGCAATGCGCGACATGGTGCAAAACCATATGTTGCAGCTTCTGTGCTTGGTCGCGATGGAACCGCCCTATGTCCTTGATCAGGACGCGGTGCGCGATGAAAAGGTCAAAGTGCTCAAGGCGCTGATGCCAATCAATGACAGCAACATCGACACATCCACCGTGCGCGGCCAGTACCGCAAAGGGGCGGTTGGTGGCAAGGAAGTGCCGGGCTACCTCGAAGAAGACGGGGCCAATGTCGACAGTACGACAGAAACCTTCGTCGCCATCCGGGCGGAACTGAACAACTGGCGTTGGTCGGGCGTTCCGTTCTATCTGCGAACCGGTAAACGGTTGCCAAAACGCCATTCGGAAATTGTCATACAATTCCGCGATGTGCCGCATCAGATTTTCCCGCTGGCAAAATCGATGACCAATTATCAGGCCAACCGCCTTGTTTTGCGTCTGCAACCCGATGACGGCATCCATCTTATTTTGAATAACAAAAATCCGGGACCGGGCCTTGTGCGCCTGCGTCCAACCGCCTTGAACCTGTCCTTTGCCGAGGCCTTTGGCGGGCGTAGCCCGGATGCCTATGAGCGTCTGTTGCTCGATGCGATTGATGGCAATAACACCCTGTTTGTCCGCCGTGATGAACAGGACATCGCTTGGCAGTGGGTTGATGCCATTCAGGATGCCTGGCAGAACAATCACATCACGCCCAAGGGCTATACGTCGGGTACGTGGGGGCCATCGGCCGCCATTGCGTTGATTGAACGCGATGGACGTACCTGGAACGAAGAAGCCGGGTTCTAGGCATTGGCAAAGGCGCGTTGGATCGTCAACGCGCCTTGCTTTGCTGTCACTGACACCCCAATTTCGGGATGACGACATGACAAATGAACGCATTTTCCAAAGCGGCGACGAAATGCTTGCGGCAATGATCAAGGAAACCGTCGAACGGCTTGAATTTGCCATCGCGACACGCGGCCATGCCAGCATGGCAGTTGCCGGTGGGCGGTTCCCAAAACCCTTGTTTGAAACGCTTTCACACGCCCGTCTGGACTGGTCCAAAGTCACCGTGACCCTTGGCGATGATCGCTGGGTGGGGCTTGATGATGATCAGTCCAATGAAAAACTGGTCCGCGATTATTTGTTTATCAACGAAGCCCAGCACGCGCGCTTTGTATCGCTTAAAACACCTGATGGCAGTCCGGAAGACGCGGTCAATACCGTCAGTGCGCGTTTGCGGACCGAACTGCATTGGCCGCTTGATATTGTGTATCTGGGGATGGGCGATGACGGTCATACCGCATCACTTTTCCCATCCTCAACGCCCGAAGCCCTGCGCAAAGGGCTTTATCCCGAACATGGCGAACTGGTTGTCGCTGCGCGCCCGACCGTGTCCCCGGTCCCGCGCATCAGCATGACGTTGCCCGCCATCCTTAACGCCCGGTATATTGGTCTTCATATTACCGGACAATCCAAATGGTCGACCTTTGAAACCGCGAAAAACGGCACAGAAATCGAAGAGATGCCCGTTCGCGCAATCTTGCAACAGACTGACGTCCCCGTCGATCTGTGGTGGAGCGCCGAGAACCCGAAAGGCTGAACCCCATGAAACGTGAAATAGATCAGATCACCAAACGCATTATCGAGCGTTCCAAACCAACCCGCGAAGCATATCTTGCCAAGATCGAGGCCGCCGCGTCCGATCGCCCGCATCGCTCATCGCTGTCATGCGGCAACCTTGCCCATGCGTCGGCGGGCTGTAGTGCGGCTGATAAGGAACGCATCAATGGCGATGAGGGTGCCAATCTTGGCATCGTGACGTCTTACAACGATATGCTGTCGGCCCACCAACCACTGGGCGTTTATCCCGACCGTATCAAAAAGGCCGTGTTTGAAGCTGGTGGAACAGCACAGGTTGCCGGGGGCGTTCCGGCCATGTGTGATGGCGTGACCCAAGGCCGTCCGGGCATGGAACTTTCGCTGTTTTCACGCGATGTGATTGCCATGTCGACGGCTGTGTCACTGTCGCATGACGTGTTCGATTCCGCCCTTTATCTGGGTGTATGTGACAAAATCGTTCCGGGTCTTGTCATGGGGGCCTTGTCCTATGGCCATATTCCCGCAGTTTTCGTACCTGCCGGTCCAATGCCATCAGGCCTTCCCAATGACGAGAAAGCCCGCATTCGTCAGCTGTATGCCCAAGGTAAAGTCGGCCGCAAGGAACTGTTGGAGGCCGAAACCGCGTCTTACCACAGCCCGGGCACCTGTACGTTCTATGGCACGGCAAACTCCAACCAGATGCTGATGGAAGTCATGGGCTTGCATCTTCCCGGCGCGGCGTTTGTGAACCCGAATACCGATCTGCGCGATGCGCTGACCGAAGAAGCCGCCCGCCGTGCGCTTGCGATTACCAAACTTGGCAATGATTATCGCCCGGTTGGTAAGGTTTTGGATGAAAAGGCGTTTGTGAACGGGATTGTCGGGTTGCTTGCGACCGGTGGGTCAACCAACCATACGCTGCATTTGCCTGCGATGGCGCGTGCGGCCGGGATTGAGCTGCGCTGGGATGATTTTGACGAATTGTCGCGTCTGGTCCCGCTTCTGTGCCGCGTTTATCCGAACGGTCAGGCCGATGTGAACCACTTCCATGCCGCAGGCGGTATGGGCTTTGTTATTTCCGACCTTTTGAAAAACGGTATTCTGCATCCTGATCTGGAAACCATCCATACTGGTGGCATGGCGGCCTATGGCACAGAGCCGTATCTGGACGGTGGCAAGCTGGCATGGCGTGATGCCCCGGCTGACAGTCAGGATGAAGACATCCTGCGTCCGGCGGAAAAGGCATTTAGTGCCGACGGTGGTTTGCGGATGTTGTCGGGCAACCTTGGCCGTTGCGTGATCAAGGTGTCCGCCGTGAAACCGGAAAACCGTGTCATCGAAGCTCCGGCTGCGGTGTTTACATCGCAAGAACAAATGATGGAGGCCTTCAAGGAAGGCAAGCTTCATCGTGACGTCATCTGTGTTGTGCGTTTCCAGGGGCCGAAAGCCAACGGCATGCCTGAACTGCACAAGCTCACCCCGCCGTTGGGTGTGCTGCAGGATCTGGGGTATAAGGTTGCCCTTGTCACCGATGGTCGCATGTCGGGTGCGTCGGGTAAGGTGCCTGCTGCCATCCACGTCACACCAGAAGGCATGATGAACGGCCCGATTGCCAAGGTACAGGATGGCGACATCATCCGTCTTGATGCGGAAACCGGTGATCTGATCCTCAATGTGACAGATGCCGAACTGGCCAAGCGTGACTTTGCCACCTTTGACGACAAGGCATCCCATCAGGATGGCTTTGGCCGTGAGTTGTTTGGCGTGTTCCGCGACCATGTTGGACTGGCTGAAATGGGCGCATGTGCTGTCCTCCCGGGGGAGGCTGAAGTCGCGTAATGCAGCTTGTCGGTGATATTGGCGGGACCAATGCCCGCTTTGCTTGGCTTGACGATGCTGGCAATCCCCATACGCCAATGACATTGCCGGTGCGTGAATATGCCACCATCGGCGATGCCATGCGTGATTTCATGGTCAAAACCGACTGTGCGGATTTGCGTGAATTTGCCGTGGCGGTGGCGTGCCCCGCCATGGCCGATGAGATTAAATTCACCAACAATCCGTGGGTGTTTTCCAAGGATGCGCTTAAGGCCGAGTTCAATCTGGATCGTCTTGTGGTGGTCAATGATTTTACCGGCTTGGCAATGTCGGTACCCTATCTGGGCGGCGAAGACCTGATTACGCTATTTGATGGTCCCGGACGTCCGGGCTTGCCCTTGGCGGTCATTGGGGCGGGGACCGGGCTTGGCGTTTCGGGCTTGTTGCCCCACGAAGGCCATTGGTTGCCAATTCAGGGCGAAGGCGGGCATGTGTCCTTGCCTGCGGTCGATGAACTTGATTTTGAAATCGTCAAATTCCTGACCCATGAATTGGGGCGCGTATCGGCGGAACGTATTTTGTCGGGCATGGGGATTGAAAACCTGTACCGCGCACTTGCCGCCATCGATGGTCTTGATGTGGCGCCGAAAAATGCCGCTGAGGTGGTTGACGGTGCCTTGCAACAAAATGACCCGCTGTGTCGTAAGGTGCTGGACCGGTTCTGCCTGTTTATGGGTGGGGTTGCGGGTGACCTTGTGCTGACACTTGGTGCGTTTGACGGGGTGTTTATCGGCGGCGGTATTGGTCCGCGGATTGCTGATTATATGAAACAAAGCGGCCTGAAAGAGCGGATGATCGCCAAGGGCCGTTTCCATGATTTAATGAATGATGTGCCGGTACGCCTGATGACGGCGAAATACCCGGCCCTGATCGGTTGCGCCAAGATTTTAACGGCCTGACCGGCAAACAGAAGGAAGATTTTATGAGCCTTTCATCGCGTGAGATTCTGTCAAAGGCCCCGGTGGTGCCGGTTCTGGTGATCGAAGATGCCAATGATGCCGTGCCGCTGGCCAAGGCACTGGTGGCCGGTGGTTTGCCGGTGCTGGAAATTACGTTGCGCAGTGCGGCTGCCGAAGAAAGCATTAAACGTATTATCGCCGAAGTCCCCGGTGCGATTACCGGTGCAGGAACGGTGATCAATGCCAAGCAAATGGAACGCATGGCTGAAATCGGCTGTGCCTTTGCCGTGTCACCGGGCCATACCGACGGTCTTTTAAAGGCTGCCAAGGATACTGGCGTGCCGTTGTTGCCCGGGGCGGGCACCCCGTCGGAAATCATGAACCTGATTGATCATGGCTATGACATTTTGAAATTTTTCCCGGCTGAACAGCAGGGTGGGGTGTCGATGCTCAAGGCTCTTTCGGGGCCATTGCCGCAGGTCAGCTTCTGTCCGACTGGGGGTGTTTCATTGAATAATCTGGCTGATTATTTAAAATTACCGAATATTATCACCGTCGGCGGATCATGGGTTGCGCCCAAGGATGCGGTCAAGGCGGGTGATTGGGCAACCATCACCAAGCTGGCACAGGAAGCAACCGACCGGGTTCGTGAGATTCGCAGCTAAGATATTCGCAATTGTATGACAAATAAAAAGGGACCCATTTGGGTCCCTTTTTTAATGCTAGCTGGCAACTGGCTTACCGGGCTTTGAGGTCCGGCAGCGTTTCCTACATCCGGTCGAGATACCAGGTCGTGCCGTTAAATTTGCGCTGCAGGCCAAGGTCGGCGAGGTCTGCGTGGCTCAGGTTGCTCATAAGATCGCTGTGGTTCTTGCGTTTGCGCTTGTTCTCGAAATATTTTTCGATGCGGTTCATGAGCGCGCCAAACGGCATGCGTTTGGTAAAGGGGTCGTTTGCAGCGTCGAAAGGTGCGTTTCCAGAAATCTGATGTGCCATGGTGGCCTCCTGAAGTCTCAGGTTGAATTGATCCGTTGATGGGCGGACAATGTCATATGCAAAATAAAACAGGAAGAAGGTTGTTTTGCATATCTGATGTGCAAAAAAAATCGGATTAACACGACAAAATACGGATAGAAGTGTCGATATGAACTGGAACGATTTGCGATATTTCCTTGTTTTGGCAAGTGAAGGCAGCCTTTCGGGGGCCGCGCGTCGTCTGCGCAAGGAACACACGACAGTCGCCCGCCGAATCGAGGCGCTTGAAGATGATGTTGGCACCAAGCTGTTTGACCGTTTGCCGCGCGGCTGGCAACTGACCACGGCGGGACATAATCTTGTCCCGGTGGCCGAACGGGTTGAGGAAGAAGCCCTTACCTTTGAACGTCAGGCCAAGGGCGATGAAGCCGCCCACGGGGTTGTGCGCATTTCCGTCCCCCCAGTAGCGGGGCGTGTGTTGTTTGCCCCGCGTCTGGCCAGGTTGCTTACGGCACACAAGGGGCTTGAATTTGAAATTATCGGGGCTGCCAATGTGGTCAATCTTGCACGCCGCGAAGCCGATGTTGCCGTGCGCATGATCACCCCGCGCGAACCGGGATTGATTACGCGTAAGCTGGTCGAATTGGGGGTCGGGCTTTATTGCGGGATTGGCTACCGCGACCGGGTGCCGGAAATGGACTGGGAATTTTGCGGTTATGAAGATACCGCTTACGGCGCATCAAAAAAGGAATGGGTGCGCAACGTACTGGGCCGGGAATTGCCGTGCCGTTTTCGTGCCGATGAAACCGAAACGGTCCGCCAGTTCATTGCTGCGGGACATGGTGTCGGGGTTCTGCCGCGCTATCTTGGGGACAAGGACGACGAACTTGAACTGATCCATGCCGATGTCGAAGGGCAAAGCCGTGAAACCGGCTGGATGGTGGTTCACCCGGACATGCGCCGATCCCCCGGTGTTCGATTGGTGATGGATGCCTTGATCAAGGCTGCTGATAACATTGCCGAAGAATTTCAGGTCTGACGATGGACCGATATTGACTGAAAAAGGCTCCCTTAAAATTCAAGGGAGCCTTTTTCATGCCTTGAGGGAAGGCATTCTAGGTCCTGAGCCTAGCCATCTCCGCAATACCCCTATCGCGAAGATGGTCGATATCAAAGCGTGTCGATTACCATTGGTTCAGGGCCGCTGGTCGCTTTGATCTGGTTAAAACCGGTTGAGGTACTCGTCGCGCGGCACGTAGCTGTTGTTGTGGCGTTCCAAACCGATGTCGTAGAGTTGGTCGTCACTTAACCGGTTCAGGGCAATGCGGCTTTGATAGCGTTTGTAGGACCGCAAAACGGCATTGACGATCGCCGGGATGATAGCGCTAACACCCTTGGTGACAGTGGGGGGCGTGGCGCGAGAGGTTGGGCGTTGTGCCATCTTCCCGTACGATGTTTTTGTCGACACACACCCGACGAGGGTATTGCATTCGATCTGATGTGATACAGCCATTGTCATGCTCCTTGATCGGGGTGGGCCGTTTCGATGACCAAAGATTGGCATGCGCAGAAATACAATGGAATTTAGATAAAATGCGCTATAGTTGTGCAAAATTGCGCAAGTGTAGGACCCACAGATATGAACTGGAATGATCTTAGGTTTTTTGTCGCAGTTGCCGAGGAAGGGACGCTTTCCGGGGCCGCCCGGCGATTGAGCAAGGACCACACAACCGTTGCGCGGCGCATCGAAGCATTGGAAACCCATCTGGGCGCGCATCTGTTTGACCGCTTGGCAACCGGGTGGAAATTGACCGATGCGGGCGAAAACCTTGTGCCGGTGGCGGGCCGGATCGAAGAAGACGTTTTGGCGTTTGAACGGCAGGCGCGCGGTGATGAAACCGCCCATGGTGTGGTGCGGATTTCCGTGCCCCCCGCCGCCGGGCGATTGCTGTTTGCGCCGCGGTTGGCGGAATTGCTGCGGGACCAAAAGAACCTTGAATATGAAATTCTTGGATCAAGCGTCATTGCCAATCTTGCGCGCCGCGAAGCAGACGTTGCGGTGCGGATGGCAACCCCGGCGCAAAGCGGGCTGATCGCGCGCAAACTGACGCATTTGCGCTACGGCGTTTATGCGGCAAAGGGGTATACAGAGCGCGTGCCTGAAGGCGATTGGGAATTCTGTGCCGATGGCAGCTTCTCATTTGGCGACTATCAACAGGCCTGGGTGTGGAAGATGCTAAACCGGCAATTGCCGGTGCGGGTCAGGGCCGATGACAGCCAGACGGTTCGGGCCTTTGTCGCGGCCGGACATGGGCTTGGGCTTTTGCCGCGCTATATGGCCGATGTTGATGATCGGCTTGAAAGGGTGTTTGACGACGCGCCGGGTGAGATCAGCAAGCCGGTCTGGCTTGTGGTTCATCCTGACATGCGCCGGTCCCCCGGCGTGCGGATGGTGATGGATGCGCTGATCAAAACAACCGAAAGTATTCCGGCGGAATTTAAATCCTGATTGTGTTTTTGTTCAGATACTTAGGCTCAGGACGCATTCTCTATATGACTTGGGGCTGGAACTGATCAACTATGGTGTTTGTAACGTAGGAAGAAGGTCGCTCGGGTTTGCAATCCGGTATGTGTTCTTCTACGGCGCAGGGAATTCGGTCTTTTCTGCACGAAGCTGGCGGTGAAAATGACAACGACCCGGGATTTGGAAAAGCTGCTTGGTCAGTCGATTAATGGTGACATGGACGCCTTTGAGCGGCTGTATCATGCAACATCGGCGAAACTTTTTGGCGTTGTGCTGCGTATCTTGAAAAACCGTGCTCAAAGCGAGGACGCGTTACAGGATATTTATGTGCGCATCTGGCAGAAAGCCGGTGATTTCCAACCGGGACGGGCATCGATCATTACCTGGATGGCAACGATTGCACGGAACCGGGCAATTGATATCGTGCGCCGCCAACGGCCTGAAACCGACATTGAAGACGCCGAAATTGAAGTTCTGGTGTCACATGACACGGTTTTCGAGGAGGTCGTGCTTGCCGACGAGGTACGCCAACTGGAATACTGTCTGGACGGTTTGGAAAACGACCGTCAACAGATTGTCCGACTGGCATATCTTGAAGGCTGGTCTCGGGCCGAATTGGCAGAACGGTTTGCCCAGCCGGTTGGAACGATCAAGACGTGGCTGCATCGCAGCTTAAGACAGTTAAAGGAATGCCTGGGATCATGACCGACCGGGAAGACATTGATATGCTGGCCGCTGAATATGTGTTGGGCACGCTTGAGCCCGCACAGCGTCAGTCTGTGGCTGCCCGTCGGGAACGGGAACCGGAAATTGATAAGGCGATCACCGATTGGGAAATGCGGCTGTCACCGCTTAATACACATTATGATGCGGTTGCCCCGTCACGTGATCTGTTTGCCAGCATCAGAAGCCGGATCGAAACTGCCGGCCAAAATGTTAGCGCTAACATCGCCAGTTTGTCTGAGGTCGCCAGCCTGAAGCGCAAGGTCAAGATGTGGCGCTCCGGGGCACTTGGGGCCGGGGCGATTGCTGCAAGCCTGATCATTGCGGTTCTGGCAACCGATATTGCCACACCGGTCCAGGATGGCCCGTTCGTGGCGGTATTTCACCGCGACGATACCCAGCCCGCATTTGTGATGACGATTGATCTTGATACCCGTGCGGTGACCATTCGCCCGGTTGAGGCATCGTTGCCCGAAGGCAAAACCTATCAACTTTGGATCAAGTCGGATCAGAGCGATTCTGTCCCACAGTCCTTGGGGCTTTTGCAGAATGCGTCTGTCGCGACGACCAAGAACCTTGGCCAGTTTGATCCGGCGATGTTGCGTACCGCAACCTTTGGCATCAGCCTTGAACCAGAAGGCGGCTCACCAACCGGGCAGCCGACCGGTCCTGCAATCCATGGTCGGTTGATTTCGGTAGAACATTAGGTTCTGGGCCTAATGCAGAAAATTTCTTCTTTGCTGAAACCCGTTTGAATTCTCTGCGTAGCTTCTGTGTGTGCGATGAAACGCACGACATGAGCGAACCGCGAAAAGCGTGTTCCAGATCAAAAGCAAAGGAGACTTCACATGACGTTGAAACATAAAACTTCGGGCTTTCTTGGTGCCATGATGCTGAGTGCCGGTTTCGTTCTGGCCAGCAGCACAGGCGCGTTGGCAATGGGCCCGATGGTCGATGCCATGGATCAAGATGTATCGGGTGGGACCGTGACGGCGGAAAAAATCATGGCCGGTGAAAACGGCTGGCTGGTTGTCCATCGTACCGACAAAGACATGAAACCGGGCCCGGTGGTTGGCTATGCGCCGATCAAAAAGGGTGAAAACATGGATGTTGCTGCCATCCTTCAGGAACCGGTCAAATCCGGCGAGATGCTGATGTTGATGGTTCATTCCGAAGCAGGCGGCATGAAAACCGGTGTGTATGAATACACCCTTGGTGCCAAAGAAGACGGCCCGATCAAGCCGGATGGCAAACTTGTCATGAAAGTCATTCACGCCGAGTAAGGCAAAACAGCCTTTCGACGCCAGATTTCAACAGCCCGCAAGGTCATTGGCCCTGCGGGCTGTTTTTTGTGGGGGGTGTTAAAGCCAACCCAATTGGCGGGCAGAAGCCATTAACAACATTGCCCCAAACAGGGTAATCAATCCCGCCCCGGTTAAGCCAATCGTACGGCGTAGAATGCCCGATGTGGTTTCGGAGACACTAAACAAATGCTGGGTTCCGGTGCGAATACCGATGGCGGCCAGCCCGATCAGGCTGATGGTCAGTGCAACCCCGATTGCCATGGCAAAGGCGGCAGCAACCCCGATCAGAAACAGCCCGTTGGCCAGCGTAAACAGCAGCACCAGAATAGATCCGGTGCAGGGGCGCAGCCCAACCACAATGCCACTGGCAATCATTTGCCAGCGATTACGCGCCGTCGATGGCGTGGAATGTGCGGTGGGGGCGGCATCATGGTGATGCGTGTCGGTATGGTCATGTGCGTGGCTGTGATGGTGATCACGACCATCATCGTGATGATGTGTGTGGTCATGGGAATGATGATCACAGCAATCATCGCGGCCCTGTATGATCCGCAAACACATCACCAGACCAAGACCAACGATCAGCGCATATGAAACTGCCTCCAGCACCAGACCGTTTTGGGTGATTGCCGCCGGGCCAAGGTTTAAAAACAGGGTCAATGACCCAACAAGAACGATGGCGGTGATGGCCTGCACCCCGGCAATCAGGCTGCCCATGGCGACACCTTGTTTCCATCCGGCGTCGCGCGACAGGAAATAGGTGGTGGTGACCATTTTGCCGTGACCGGGGCCCGCCGCATGAAAAACGCCATAGAGAAATGACAGGCCAATGATCATCAAGCCGGGCCAGAAGCTGTCGCCGTTTTTGGCGTCGCGAAGGGTGGCTGTGATTTCGCGGTTCAGTTTTGTTTGAATGATGATGACCTGACCGACGACATCCGATAGCCAGACGGGCAGGGTGATGAAGCTGTCCCCATCTTGCGGGGCTGAGGCGGTATCGGTGGTTGCCGCGTCGCTGTTACCACGTCCCAGAAGATTGGCCGATTGGGCCGCAGCCGGATTACTCGACCCGGACCATATCGCCAGGAGCAAGACCGCCAGAAGACCCGCTATCGCCATGTTGTGCTGCGCAGACAAGGTCGGCACGTATTGGCGCCACCAGATCAAAATAGATGCGGTTTTTTTCATCTTCGCTCATTTCAAAGTGACAGCTGGTTGCGGTGTTGCCGGTAAACACGATCGGATCGACCTGTGTGAAGGCGATGTCGATATAATACTCGGCGTCATAGACGGAAAGGCTGATGGTATCTTTTACCGGATCAAGCGGTTCGTCTAAAACGAGGGTGAAATCATAGGTCACCCGCCTGTCATCGGTGATGTCGGCGGTAAAATCGCGCGTTTGGGTAAAGGGCAGAAGAACTTCGTTTTTACGTAAATGTGCCAGCCATGAAACTTCGCCAAGGGCGACAAAGGCATTGTCGCGCAATGTGGTGTTTTCATTGCCAAAGAACCGGGTGTCGAAATTTTTATCGAACTCGTCAATTAGCGTCATGCTGAACAGGTCATCAAACACCCAGTGCATTTTGATGGCGGTCAGCTTGCCGTTTTCAAACACCATTTCGGCGTTGGCATCAATCCAGATATGAGGATGGGCTGAGGCGGGCGTGCTGGTCGCAAGCACAAAGCCCGCGACCAGCATTGCAAAGCCCGTATTACGAACCGTTGCCAAGGCAGTCGACCAGGGCGTCGACATTTTGCGCAAGGATGGCCTGATAGGCATCCGGGCCTTTGGGGATGTTTGCCCCCAGCGGATCAAGGGTGCCAATGCGTGCGCCGGTATCGGCAACAATCGCCTTAACAATCGCGGGGCGGAATTGCGGTTCGGCAAAGACACAGACGGCACCGGTGTCGCGGATTTTTTCTTCGATTTCATGGAGGCGTTTGGCTCCGGGCTTCTGTTCGGGCGACACGGTCACGGAGCCGACCCCGTTCAGGCCAAAGCCAGCTTCCAGATACTGATAGGCATCATGGAAAACCACATAAGGCGTGCTGCGGACCGGCGCAAGCTTATCGCCCAGATCATTGCCAAGGACGGTGAGACTGGCAAGCAGCTTTTTGAGGTTTTCGCGATAATTTTCTGCGTGGGTGGCATCAATTTCGATCAGTTCATCGGCGATGGCGGTGGCGATGGCCGCACCATTGGCCGGATCAAGCCAGATGTGCGGGTTAATTCCGCCGTGCTCATGTTCATCATGATGATGTTCATCGGCGTCATGATCGTGGTCATGATCGTGGTCGTGACTGTCGGCATGTTCGTGCCCGTGATCGGCTTCATGGTCGTGCGCATCGTGATCATGGTCATGGTCATGATCACTTTCACCATGCTCCTCATGCTCCTCATGTGCGCCCTGGTCGTGGCTGTGGGCTTCCCAGCTGCCGCCTTCGCGCATCTCGAGCAGGGTCAGGCCGGGGGCATCAATCAGTTCAAGCTGATGACTGTTAACCGACAAGGTTGCCAAAGGTTTTTCCAGAAAACTTTCGAGGCTGTGCGACACATAAATCACCAGATCGGCATTTTGCAAAGCACGTGCTTCGCTGGGGCGCAGCGAATAGGCATGCGGGGAGGCTGCCCCATCGATCAGCAAAGTGGGTTCCCCAACGTCGTCCATCAACGCGCTTGTGATGCCGTGGATCGGTTTGAGGGTGGCAACAACTGATGGTGCATCGGCAGCCTGAGCCGCGAAGGGTGCCACAAGCAGGGGAGAGGCGAGAAGGAGACGGCGAAGAGTGGAAGGAAAGTTTTGCATTGATCCGGTCCGGTTATGGGGGAGCATATAAGGTTGGTTATCTGTTATGTTATATCATAACAAACCGTCAAGTAAAAAAATGAGCCTTGCCGTTCTGGGGGGCTTATCTTTTGCCAACGCCGCACAACCTATTGCATAGGATTGTATGGCTGCATTGGTGTTTGAAACATATGCGAAAAGCTTTCGACCGTCTCATCGGCGGCGTCGTTATTTTGGTTCTTTTTGCCTTTGGGGTGGTGTCCACGGTATCTGCGGAAACGTTTCGCATGGCTGTGCCAAAAGGTTCAGAGGATAACTTTGCCTTTCAGATCGGTGCCATCCGGCTGGCCATCGCAAATGCCCCCGGTGAACATCAGTTAGAAGTTCTATCGGTTGAGCGTTTAACCCAAACGCGCGGCCTCACGATGCTACGCAGCGGTGAGATCAATGTCATCTTTGCTGGGTATAACCCTGCTTTCAGCGAGGAGTTCCTTCAGGTCGACTTTCCGATTACCCGTGGCTTGCAGGGGTATCGCCTGTTTGTCATTCGGGCGGACACACAGGCATCCCTGATGAGGGTTAAATCGCTTGAGGACCTTAAGGGGTTTTGTATCGGTTCGGGGCAGGGCTGGCTTGATACGGCAATTTTGAAAGACGCAGGACTGTGTGTGACAGAGGCACCGCAAAACAACCTGATTTCAATGCTGGAAAACGACCGGTTTGACATGATGCATTTGGCCGTGCATGAGGCGCTTAAAAGAGATCGGGTCCAGCAACTCAAACGTGCCGGGTTGCGTGTCGAGAAAACACTGTTGTTGCGATATCAGTATGATTTTTTCACCTATGTCGGCAAGAATGATAAAATTCGGCATTCCTTGCTGGAACAGGGTTTTCAGAATGCGTTTTTCAGCGGGGCGTTTAACGAATACTTCCGTTCTGATCCTTCTATCGCGGCAGCAATGGATTACATTCGCCAGTCTGATCGGCGTGTGATTGATCTTGATAACCCAGGTATTGGTCCGAAAAACGATCAAACGGCGGAGCAATATTGGCTTACTGAGTGACCTTAATAAGATTTATTGTTTGACCGCAATAGGAATGTTTCATTTGCGAAACGAAAAATCTCCGTATGTAGTTCTGTTGATTTTATTTGCTTATCAGTACGATAGCGCGACTGAGAGCGCGGGCGTTTTGGTTACGGTCAAATAGGACCGGGATGGGTCCGTGATGGAACGCATATTGATGCCTTCTTGCTCCGGGCAGGTGATCTTGGTTTTTGGGCATGAAGATCGGTTCTGATGCGTGTCGAACTCAAGGTTCCCATGCCAGTATTTGGGATCAATATTTTTGGTTGTTGGGTCGAGGATCGGGTTTCGGATGGTGAATGTATAAGGAAGGCGGCTTAGTTCAGCCAGTGCGTGCGAGATGCTTGGATCGCTTTCAAAATTTTTCATGAAGGCGCCGGACGCATAAGCGCGCTCCAAACCGGTTGTCAGCAGTTGTTGAAGCTGCGCATTGCCTTTGCGCACATAGATGAAGAAATCGAACTTGTAGACAAGTGATATATCGGGAACCAGAACCAAATCAGGATATTTCCGTTGGAGGTCAGGACGTTCTCTGAATGCTTCGTGTGCGGCGCGCGTCAAAAGGGGAAAGCGTTTATTTTCCAGCATATCCCAAAGCCGGTTTCGTGGGGCGCGATCCACACAAAATCCATTTTGTTCCATGATGTCTGCATCGGGCCAGTCTGATCCGGCACCGATGCAAAACTGTTTGAGATCGGCAAGTGTTTTAATCCTGAGAAGAGCATCAAGGTTGTCGCGGTGGGTCATGAAAACGCGATGTCCCAGCATGCCGCGCGTCATGGGAATATTGATCTGAAGAAGACTTTCGTTGCGCTGAGGGCTGTAACCGCCAAAGATCACATCCGTTTCACCGGCTTTCAGCATTTCGACCAAGCGTGAACCGCTTAGACCGTCTATTTCTGTCACATTGAGGGACATGTCGGCATCACTGTTTTCAAGGGCAAGTTCGATGACGTTAAACTCGTACTTAAACAGCTCTTTGAGGCCAGATGGAAAGGCGATGTTGAGTGTTTCGGCCTGAGCGACATTGCCCGCAAAGAACAAAAAACTGGCAAGAATGCCGATGATTGTGGGACGAAGTTTCTTCTGCATGCGGGCTCCAGCGCGAACACAACTATTGCATAAGCAATAGGTGGCCATCGCGGCGCATAAGTTAAAGGCAGCGGGCGTTTTTTTACAATCAGGATACTGAAATGTCGTCGGGTGTGTAGTTTGTTTCATGCCGGATTTCGCCGGTGTCGTTGTCAACTGCCTGCAAGGTCACACCATATCCCGGCAACTGCCCGATATAGTCCTGCGTCAATTCGGCTTCGGACTTTTCAAGGCGAATGACGTTATGTGCGGTGTGTTGGACATATAGTTGGCGATTGCCGAAAATGTCGACATCAATGATCGGAACTGCGGGCTTGCTAATGGGGCGAAATAGATAATTCCAAACTGGTCACGAAAAATCCGCACCCGTAGTTTCTGGGTGCGGATTGGCAGATTTCTCAGTGTTTCCGGAGCTGCTACTGGCTTTTAAGCCACGGCAGGAAACCGTCAAGAAAGCGGCTGGTTGCGGGCATGAAATGGTTGCCGTGGTGATACATCGGATCAAGGGTGGTGACGATTTTCCGCCCCGGCGAAGTCACCCGGTCATCATAGAAAATCGATCCGGCCTTGTTGGCATTGATCAGGGATGTGGCTCCTGCGGGTGGGGTCAGTAATCCGTGATGATGCCAGGTTGCATCGGTAAGTTTGACGTAATCAAACAGGCTATGCTCCGGTTCGGCGATCTCAAGGTTCAGGGACCCGCCTTCTTTCCACCACCAGAAATTGGTCGGCGTGAAACGCCAACTGATATCATCAAGCCATTTGTCTGGTCCTGTCGATCCCATCGCGACAACGGTTTTGCCGTCATTTAGGAAATCGGCAAACAGTTTGCGATGGGCGACCAAATGGGCCGGGTCGGTCCGGCATGGCACAATTAGGGTGGTGATGGCAGATAAATCTGTCTTGCACAGATCACGGATATAGATTGCCTGATCAAAAAAATGACCAAAGCGGTCTTCGTGGATAACCCGGTGATGGTAATAGGTCCCGGTATCAATGATTGCCAGTTTGCCCATCATTCCCCTCCTGCCCAAGCGCACAGTTGCGGCACGACGCGTGAGGTGCTGTTTTGCGAGCCGATATACATCCAAAGATCATTGCCCGAATGCATCAATATCCGCCCGCCCTTAGGGCGTTCATATAGCCAATCACACACCAGTTGTTCTTTGCCCAGAACATGAAGAGGGATGGCCCCATCAGGGGGTGGGTTGCTGCCACGGGCATAAAATCCGGCGACACCGCGTTTGAAGGTCAGGTCATTGCAATCAACGCCGTCAAATACCGGATGGTGATTGACGCGATAGATCATCAGATTTTCAAGCGACTGACGTTCAAGGGGGACGAACGGTTTTAGTTCTGGCAGCATCGGCCAGGCAACATGTCCGTTGAAAACAAGCGTTCCGCCCTGGTCGAGAAATGTTGTGATCTGATCGGATCGGGTGCCCAAAAAGCGTTGATCTATATGCGCAGGCAAGATCAGGGCCGCGAATTGCGATAAATCGGTCTTGTCGAGATCATATTGATCTACAAAGGCGGTATTGGGGGCATGTGATCCGATATCGGGCAAATCATCACCCGCCCCCTTGATCGGGTTTATAAAAAGGCAAATTCCCATCGGTTGGCTCATTGCGATGTTGCGGGAAAGACGAAAACCACCCCCGGCATTGGCCGGAGGTGGAACAGTGCAGATTACTTCGAAACGTTCTTGAAATCGAAGAAGAAGCCGGACGGATGAATGCGATAGCCCTTAACACCCTTGGTCGAGGCCACGACAAACACCTTATGCACCAGCGGAATAATCGGGGCATCATCATGCAGGATGTTCATCGCCTTTTTATAGGTCGCATCCTTCTCTGTGCCCGCATCAAGGGTGCGGCCGGTATCAACAGCGGCGTCAAATTCGGTGTTTTCCCAGAATTGATAGTTCAGGCCTGCTTTGGAATGGAATTGTGATTTCAGGTGCAGGTCCGGGTGGCCGGTCATTTCCGGGGTCCAGAACACGACGGAAATGTCATATTCACCGCGTTTGACCAGATCAAGCATCCCGCCCCACGTATACATCTGAACATCGGTGGCAATGCCTTGCTGGTTCAAAAGGGCAGCCATTGCTTCGGTGATCATTGGCATTTCGGTGCGCGAGGTATAGCTGAGGATCCGCAAGGTCAGCTGTTCGCCATCCTTGGTCCATTTGCCATCGGTTTTTTCATATCCGGCATCGGTCAGAAGCGATGCGGCCCGTTCCGGGTTGAGGCTGTATTTGCTGTCGGCCTGCGGGGCCCAGTCAAATTCGGGTGCAAAGAATTCCCATGCCGGTTCGCCGACCCCATCAAGGGCACCTTCGACAATCAGGTTACGGTCCACCAGCGCGTTGACGGCACGGCGGATGCGCACATCGGAAAGCGGGCTTTTGTCACCGGCATTGAATGCACCGTAATACAGGCCCGATGTTGGTTGTTCGTAAACCTTGAAATCCGCGTCCTTCGACAGACGTTTGACATCGGATGGCAGCATGTTGGTGACAAAATCAATTTCGCCTGCTTCAAGCGCCAGAGTTCGTGAATTATGATCGGGGATATAGCGATAGACGATCTTTTCAAGGGCCGGTTTTTCACCCCAATAGTCGTCAAAGCGGGTGACAATCGTGCGGTCCTGTTTGCGGTATTCTTCGAATTTCCAAGGGCCGGTGCCGACTGGTTTAACGAACTCACCGGCCTCATCAAACGATGATTTGGCGTAAACCACGGTGATCGCATCGGTCAGTTGGTTGGGCAGGGCGGCATAGGGTTCGGTGTTTTCAATTTCGAGAACCAGCGGCGATATGGCGGTCATGGATTTGATGTTCAAAAGATCGGCCGCATAGGGCAGCAATGCGACCACCCGTTCGAGCGAGAATTTGATGGCCTCGGCATCAAGTTTGGTGCCGTCATGAAAAACAACATTTTCGCGCAGGTTAAAACGCCAGACTGTTGGTGAAACCCGTTCCCACGACGTTGCCAGCCCCGGGATCGGTTTCAGGTCGTAATCAAGCTTTACCAGCGTATCGAGGATTTCGCTTTCATTGAAAAACCTTGAGCGGCGCGGCTTCATCGCCAGGGGTTGTGATTCCCACATGGTGCCAATGATAAGGGTATTGTCGTCTGATGCCTTGGCATCTTGCGATGTGGCGCCAAAAGTGCCCAGTGCAAGTGCCGCGATGGCAACCCCAAGAAGTGTTCTTTTGATCATCTTACTGTCTCTATTTAATGAAGGTAGTTGATCTGACGCACCCGGAAACGGTCTCCCAACATGTCTCCGAGCAGATTGACCGCCACGACGAAGGCCGCGATGGTCAGGCCCGGTGCAAGCACCAGACGCGGATAGTCACGCAAGTAATTGCGAGATTCAGCAATCATCAAACCCCATTCCGGTGTGCCCGGCTCCACCCCGAGCCCAAGGAAGCTCAGCCCGGCGAACGCCAGAATGGCCCATGACATGGAATAGGCGCTTAAGGTCAAAAGCGGCCCGATGATGTTTGGAAGAATATGGCGGACGGCGATGCGGTGGCGTCGTGCGCCAAGAGCAACGGCAGCCATGACATAGGGTTTGGATCGTTCGACGATCACCGCATTGCGCACAACCCGTGCGTAATCGGTCCAATGTACACACATCAGGGCGATGATAACGGCCTTAAGCCCCAATCCGAGCGTCCCGGCAATAATCATACAAATGGCAAGAGCCGGGAAAACCGACATGCCTTCGCACAACCGCATCATCGCGCGATCCAGAACGCCGCCAACCATACCGGCAATCGCACCGATCAGGCTGCCGATCAGGGATGCACAGACAACCACGGCCATCGCCGATGCGGTGGTCAGGCGCGCGCCATAAAGTAACCGCGACAAAACACAGCGGCCCATGGCGTCGGTACCAAGCGGATAGTCAAAACTGGGCGGCTTGAGCCGATACAGGAATTGCACCGTGTGGGGATCGTGCGGGGCAAACAATGGCAGGATCAGAACCGCAAGGATGACCGCGATCATAAAGGTGGCATAGCCCCGCCAATGATCGGAGGTGCCCAACAGCTTGCCGCGGGTAAAGGACATTTTTTGCATTACACGATTTCCCGGGTGCGCGGATCGTACAGGGCAATGGCAATATCAACCGCCAGATTGACCAAAATGTAGGACGCGGCGACAAGCAGGAAACAGGCCTGAATGGCGGGGTAGTCCCGGTTCAAAAGCGATTCCACTAAAAACCGCCCGATGCCCGGCCAGGCAAACAGGGTTTCGACAATGATCATGCCATCAAAAATCCGCGCGAACTGCATGCCCGAAAAGGTCAGAAGTCCCGGCGCAATGTTCGGGATCGCGTGGCGTAAAACAGTACGTAACCGGCTCGCACCTTTGGCCTTGGCGGTGCGGATATAGGGTTTTGACAGTTCTTCAAGCAGGCTGCCCCGCACATAACGCGACAAAACACCGGCAACCGAGGTCGCAATCACAAGGGTTGGTAAAATGGCATGTGCCCACGTGCCATGCCCGCCGGTTGGCAACCAGCCAAGGACAAGCGAAAACAGCAATGCGAGTAACAGCGCGTACCAGAAATTGGGGATCGACATGCCAATGACGCTGATCATGCCGGCGATGCGGTCGATCTTGCTGCCGGGGTAGCGCGCACAGAGCACACCCAGCGGAACCGCAATCGCAAGGGCGGTGACGAGTGATAGGACCGCGAGTATCAACGATTGGCCCAGACGCAGGGCGATATCATTTATGATCGGTTCATCGGTGATGAAGGACTTGCCAAGATCGCCCTGCAGCAACGCAAAAAGCCATCGGGCATATTGCTGGGGCAGGGGATCATCAAGGCCGTTGCTTGCGGCGAACTGCTGGACCTGCGATGCGTCGGGCAGGGTGCCATCCATTTGCGCCATCAGCAGGATTTCGGCAAAATCGCCGGGCATTAAACGCAGCAAGGCAAAGCCGACGACAGAAACGACGAACAGCAGTATCAAGGCATGCGTCATGCGGGCGATCAGGCGAGATGCCATCAAACGACCTTTCAAGCCGGTGCGCGGGTTTAAAATTTTGGGGGCGATAACTGTTCGAAATTAATAAGCATTCTCAAAGATATGATGCAACTGATTTTAATTCTTAATGTCGTTAAAATGGTTCATCTGGATTGAAACGGGCAACTCACTGCTAACAAAGCGCGTGACGATCACAAATGAAACGCGCAATGAGTGAATAAGTTGATTTATGTAAATCTTGAGATGGTGCTTTGCGCAATGTGGGGCATTGCGGTCCCGGACGTGAAAATGGCGTCCGGGCGCGCCGCGGTCTTGCAAGGGAATACAGACCGCGTTGGTTATCGCGATTTGGTTTGCTTAAATGCAATGGGCTTTAAGCCGATCACCTTGGACAGGGTGGGCGATCAGGCCGCACTCAGGTCGTCGGGCGTGTAGTTTGTTTCATGCAGGATTTCGCCGGTTTTGTAATCGATGGCCTGAAGCGTGACGCCATATCCCCAAAGTTGGCCGATATAGCCCAGCGTCATTTCGGCTTCGGCCTTTTCAAGGCGGATGCCTTCATGCTCGGTGTGCTGGACATAAAGTTGGCGGTTGCCACGAATATCAACATCGACGATCTGCATGTCAGGTTCACGCACCGAAACATCATGCATGCGTGCCAGTGACCGACGCACCCGGCGATAGCCGTTATCATCATGGATGGCCGCGACTTCAAGATGGGGGGATGCGCTTTGATCGTCGATCATGAACATGCGCATGTCGCGCATCACTTTGGGCGACAAGAATTGCAAGATGAAGCTTTCGTCGCGGTAATTGGCCCAGGCGTCTTTGAGTGTTTCAACTGGCTCACCATTGCCTGCGATATCGGGGAACCATTTGCGGTCTTCGTCGGTGGGATCGACACACATGCGGTGGATGTCCTGCATCATGGCAAAACCCAGTGCATAGGGGTTGAACCCCGAATAGCGTTGATCATCAAATTCGGCCTGAAAAACAACCCGTGAATGTGAATCGATGAATTCCATCATCGCCCCTTCGGACACCAGCCCCTTGTCATAGAGGCTGTTCATGATGGAATAATGCACGTAACAGGCACAGCCTTCGTTCATCACTTTGGTTTGTTTCTGCGGATAGAAATATTGCCCTATATTGCGCACGATGCGGAGGATTTCGCGTTCCCATGACTGCATGGCGGGCGCGTTCTTTTCCAGGAAGTACAGAAGGTTTTCTTCGGGCAGGCCAAATTGGGCCCGGCGTTCTTCGATCCGCATTTTGCGCTGGATCTCGTCCACGTCCTGATCGTCGGTGTCGGTCTGGGGCAGGGTGCGCCACAGGTCGTTATAGGTTTCGTCTTCGTATTTGGCGCGTTCGCGTTCGCGTTCAAGCTCAACCGCCAGATTGGGTTTTTCCGGATGGGAATAACGGTTAACCCCCTGTTCCATCAGGGCGTGCGCCGCATCGAGAACCCGTTCAACCGCGTCAAAGCCATACCGGTCTTCACACTTGGCGATATAGCGTTTGGCAAATTGCAGATAATCAAGAATGCCATCCGCATCGGTCCATTGTTTGAACAGATAGTTGTTTTTAAAAAAATGATTATGACCAAAGGCGGCATGGGCCATCACCAGTGCCTGCATGACAATGGTGTTTTCCTCCATGACATAAGAAATGCACGGGTTGGAGTTGATCACGATTTCATAGGCCAGTCCCTGATAGCCTTTGCGGTACATCACATCATCGCGCACGAAGCGTTTGCCAAACGACCAGTGGTGATACATGAGCGGCATGCCAATCGATGAATAAGCATCCAGCATTTGTTCGGAGGTGATGACCTCGACCTGATTGGCATAGACATCAAGTTTCAGCTCATTCAGGGCGATGTCTTCAATCGCGTCATAGGTGTTTTTGAGCGTATCAAAATCCCAATCCGCACCGTTGAACAAAAGCTTGTTGGACGGATCGGACGTTTGAGCGGTGGAGGTGTTTTTGCTGTGCGATGATGTGCTCATGTCTTGGCCTCAGCGCGGTTTTTGGCAAAGAGTTCGCGAAATACCGGAAAGATATCCGCAGCCTTGGTCACCCGTTTAAGCGAAAACCGTGGATTGACGGCCGCAAGCGGGGCATAGGACTTCCAAAGGGCGGTTTCGCCCTCGGCGGCGGCGAAAATTTCGGCCTCTCGCTCATCCGTGATTTCGATGTAGGCGTAATACTGGCATTTGGGCAGAAGGTCTTCGGCCAGAAGGGCCGTGCATTTTGCGCCGTCATTTGAATAGTTGTCGCCATCGGATGCCTGTGCGGCATAGATGTTCCACTGATCGGTGGGATAGCGGTCTTTCAGTACCTTTTTCATTTCTTCGAGCGCGGTGGAGACAATCGTGCCACCGGTTTCACGCGAATAGAAAAAGGTTTCCTCATCCACCTCGGATGCGCGCGATGTATGGCGGATAAACACCACATCGACATGTTCGTAACGGCGATGCAAAAACAGATGCAGCAGCATGAAAAACCGTTTGCCCAGTTCCTTCATCTGTTCGGACATTGACCCCGATACATCCATCAGACAAAACATCACCGCCTGCGTATTGGGATCGGGGATTTGTTGAAACTGGTTATAGCGGGTGTCAATCGGATCAATGAACGGGATCGACTTCATGCGACGTTTGGCGTTTTCAAGATCGGCCAAAAGGGCATGGAGCTTTTCATCATCAGGTTTGGTCAATTTGCCCGACGGGCGTTTGTTGGCCTTTTCCTGAAGGGCGGTGATTTGGTCTTCGAGGTCGCGGATTTCAGCGGTTTTGGGGCGGCGCAAGCCAATGCGCCGGGCCAGTGAATTGCGCATGGTGCGCACCAAGCTTAAGTTGGCCGGGGTGCCCTGTACGGAAAAACCGGCACGCGCGTTTCGAAAGGCCGTGGTTTGCTTGAGGCTTTTTTTCAAAAGGTCGGGCAGTTCGAGGTCTTCAAAGAAGATGTCGAGAAACTCATCACGGGTCAGGGTGAATTGAAATTCATCCTCGCCATCCCCGTCCGGGCTGGCCTTTGACCCACCGGCACCGCCACCGTCTTCGTTGGGGCGTGCGACACGGTCGCCCTGAACAAATTTCTTGTTGCCCGGCAGAACGTAATCACGATTACCGCCCCGGCGTGCATGATGAAATCCGGGTTCTTTGAGCGTCTTGCCCGGAATGATCACCTGATCGCCGTTGTTGATATCGGTAATGCCACGGGTGCGAATAGACTCTTCGACGGCCTTTTTGATTTGAGCCCTTGCACGGCGCATGAAGCGTTGCCGGTTGCCAAGGCTTTTGCCAGTGGGATTTTTACGGCGGTCGACGATGTAAAGCATGGGCGGTCACATCCTTGCACGGGGTCATGTGCGTTGTGTGCGGGGGCTTTTGCCCCCTAAGACACACGCAGGAAACAGCAAACAGACTGCATCCATGGTGGTCGGAAGAGGGGCACCGGACGGACAAGGGGAGAACCGTCCGGTGCGGTCGGTAAGCCACGTTTTGGCTTAACCGGCCTTGTTGACACGCATGTACCATTCGACCAGACGGCGCGTCTGACGTTCGGTATAGGATCGATCAATCATGCGTTTGACGAACTCGTTGTGTTTCTTCTCGGTTTCGCTGTCTTGTTTCGAGCCAAAAGAAATCACCGGCAGCAGGTCTTCGACCTGACTGAACATGCGTTTTTCGATCACTTCGCGCAGTTTTTCATAGGACGTCCATGCCGGATTTTTGCCCTTGTTATTGGCACGTGTGCGCAGGGCAAATTTGACGACCTCGTTGCGGAAGTCCTTTGGATTGGCGATGCCAGCGGGTTTTTCGATCTTTGAGAGTTCCTGATCAATGATTTTACGATCAAGGAGCTGTCCGGTATCGGGGTCTTTGAAGTCCTGATCTTCGATCCATGCATCGGCATAGGACACATAACGATCAAACAGGTTCTGCCCGTAGTCGGAATAGCTTTCGAGATAGGCTTTCTGGATTTCGGCCCCGATAAACTCGGCATAGCGCGGCGCCAGTTCGGACTTGATGAAGTCCATATAATCTTTTTCACGTTCTTCGGGGTACTGTTCGCGCCGGATTGCCTGTTCGAGCACATACATCAGATGTACTGGGTCGGCGGCAACTTCGTTGGTGTCATGGTTGAAGGTTTCCGACAGGACCTTAAAGGCAAAACGGGTTGAAATGCCGTCCATGCCTTCGTCAACACCGGCGGTATCGCGATATTCCTGCATGGATTTGGCCTTGGGATCGACGTCTTTGAGCGTTTCACCGTCATAGACCCGCATTTTGGAATAAAGGTTGGAGTTTTCGTGTTCATGCAGGCGCGACAGCACCGAGAATTGCGCGAGCATCTTAAGCGTGCCGGGCGCACAGGCGCCCTGTTCAAGTTCCGATCCTTCAAGAAGCTTGTCGTAAATCTGGGTTTCTTCGGTCACACGCAGGCAATAGGGCACCTTGATCACGCTGATACGGTCGATGAAGGCTTCGTTGTTCTTGTTGGCCTTAAACGTTTGCCATTCTGACTCGTTTGAATGGGCAAGGATCAAGCCCTGAAACGGGATGGCGCCAAGGTTTTCAGTGCCGATATAGTTGCTTTCCTGTGTGGCGGTCAGCAACGGATGGAGCATCTTGATCGGGGCCTTGAACATTTCGACAAATTCAAGAAGGCCCTGGTTGGCCCGGTTCAGCCCGCCGGAATAGCTATACGCATCCGGGTCGTTCTGGCTGTAATATTCAAGCTTGCGGATATCGACCTTACCGACAAGGGATGAAATATCCTGATTGTTTTCATCACCGGGTTCGGTTTTGGCAATGCCGATCTGGCGCAGGCGTGACGGGATCAGCTTAATGACCGAGAATTTACTAAGATCGCCTTCAAATTCGTCAAGGCGCTTGACCGCCCATGGCGACATCAAGCCGGTGAGGCGGCGTTTGGGAATGCCATATTTGTCCTGAATGGCGTCGCCCATTTTGGCTGGATTAAACAGGCCAAGCGGGCTTTCGAAAACCGGGCTGATGTCATCGCCGGCTTTGAGGACATAAATCGGTTCCTGTTCCATCAGTTCCTTGAGCCGTTCAGCAAGGGAGCTTTTGCCCCCACCTACCGGACCAAGCAGATAGAGAACCTGTTTGCGTTCTTCCAAACCCTGTGCGGCATATTTAAAGAAGCCAACGATACGTTCGATGGTTTCTTCCATGCCGTAAAAATCGACAAAGGCCGGATACCGTTTGATGGTGCGGTTAAGGAAGACGCGGGCCAGTCGGGGATCTGTCGATGTATCGATCAGTTCGGGTTCACCGATGGCGGTAATCATGCGTTCTGCGGCGGACGCATAAGCCGTTGGGTCTTCACGACATAAATTGAGGTAATCGCGAATGGTTAGTTCGGTTTCTTGTTTTCCGTCATAGCCTTCCGCATACAGCTCGAAGATATCCTTGCCTTCAGCCATGGCGCGGTCTCCTTTCAAACGTTATCTCATGCGTGTCAGAATGTGCGTTTCCTGTCGTTCCTGAATTTTTTTGCGGTGCGGTAGGCCCGTTTTGGGCCGCCTTAGTCTATGTACGTCGGCAAAGCTCGTCTTGATGAGTTTGTCGGACCGTAAATATATTAAAAGAAAATATTGACGTTCTGGTTAATGAATGGCGGAATTCGCCGGGACTTAACAAGAATTGAAGTTTTACAGTATTTCCATCGCGGGTATCTGTATTTGCAGCCAATGGTTGCGATATTTGGCCCTGTTGCAGCGGCCGATTAGTCGACTTTAGAAATGTCTTGGCGGTCATCCGTCGTGCGACCCTGATTTCCGCCCCCCGATTTTCATCGGTGCAAAAGCCTACTCTTCAAACGTGGGAAGTTGCGTATCCATCCGCAAGGCAAGACATAAGTATTATCGACGGAATTTCCGCCTATCCGATCACGTGTGAGTGAGCCGGTTTGGCGGTTGCCCTGTGGTGTCGAGGAAAGTCGTGCGGGGATAAAATATTTTGCATTTGCGCAAAGTTGGCCTGAGACGGTATCACAGGCAGTCGGCTTTAACCGCCGGGCACGCGCAAGAATTATGGAAGCCGGAATGACCGAAGGTAGTGTTGAATTTGTCGAGCCCCATGAACTGGATCAGTTGATCGGGCAGGAAACGGTTACGGTGATTGATGTCCGCGAAGCCGACGAATTCGCCACCGGTCACATCGAAACGGCGATCAATATTCCGACATCGAATTTTGATATCCCGGCCCTGATTGATCTGACCGATGAAAACGACACCGATCTTGTGTTTGTCTGTGCGGTGGGGCAGCGATCCTTCGGCGCGGCGAATGCGGTGTTGCCACATGTCGATTGCAAGGTGATTAACCTTAAGGGCGGCATTCAAAGCTGGACCCGCGGTGGGTTTGATCTTGAAGGTGGCAAATAACCCGACGGGCGTTTGATCGACATTTGTCAGGGACGATCTATTCGAATTGGCAATTCAAACCGGCCTCATGCGTGATGGCCGGTTTTTCTATCTTGACGATTTCTCGAAAATGGAAAAATATCCCATTAAAGAGATTCGAGGTGCTTATGAACGAAATTGAAACAAGGCTGGCCGACAGATTGGCGGCGTTGCGATCTGATCGTGGATGGTCGCTTGACGACTTGGCAAAGCGCAGTGCGGTCAGCCGTGCCAGCTTGTCACGGATTGAAAATGGTGATGTCAGCCCGACGGCCAGTGTGCTGGGCAAACTGTGTGTGGCATATGGGATGACATTGTCGCGTTTGATGCAGATGGTCGAGGATGACTTCATCCCGCTGGTTACCCATGCATCGCAGGAAGTCTGGACCGATCCGGAAACCGGATATCGCCGCCGACTGGTGTCGCCGACCTCCCGACTGCTTTCGGGCGAGGTGATTGAAGTCGAAATCGATCCGGGGCAACGCATTGAATATGGCGGATCGCCGCGTGACGGGCTGGAACATCATCTGGTGATGCTTGATGGGCACCTGACCATGCAGATTGATGGCACAACCCATCATCTGGGGGAGGGGGATTGCCTGAGGTATCAGTTGCGCGGTGGCAACGTGTTTCAAACCCCGAAAAACGCGGGTGCGCGCTATCACCTGTTCATTATCGACTAGATCACAGCAAAGAACCCATTATGAACCGATCATTGCCTGTCCCGACCATAATCAACCTTGACGCCGACGGCCTGACCGCGCGGATCGACCAGTTCGGCGAGATGCTCCATGCCTGCGTCCATGACGGGGCGAGCATCGGCTTTATTGAACCGTTCCCGGTCGAGGAGGCGATTGCATTTTGGCGTGACCGGATTGTTCCGGCCCTTCGGGGTGGGAAGCGGAGATTGTTTGCCGCAATGGATCAGGGGTGTGTGGTGGGCACCGTACAGCTTGATATTGATACCATGCCAAATCAGCGCCATCGCGGTGACATCAGTAAATTGATGGTGCGACCCGATTGCCGTCGGCGGGGGATTGCCCGGTTGTTGATGATGGCGGCCGAAGATTGTGCACGGGATATGGGGCGGTCGTTGCTGACCCTTGATACCCGCACGGGTGACAGTGCGGAAACATTGTATCTGTCACTTGGATTTCAGTGCGCAGGGGTGATCCCCGATTATGCCCGTGATCCTTTTTCGGACCAGCTTAGTGCAACCACGGTCATGTTTAAGCGGGTTTGAATGTAGCCCCTTGGTTTCGCAACGCTTTGTCACGCGATTCCGGAAGGGTGTATTCAGAACGGGCGTTCTTGCATGCCAGTATTTGCCATCCAGACCGGCATGTGAGCAACAATTGTCGTGCTGCGCTGCAGCGATGTGAGGCGGGTTTGGCTAAAATTTCGTTTTGTTATGCGAGTTCAAAGCCTTGTGCGGCGCACTAAGGGTTTGTTGGGGGATGTCCTTAACGTGGTAAAACATGTTGAACCCTATTGCGAAATGGGCGCATCTTTTTCTTTGAGACGATAGAATTAAAATAAAAGTACTTGGAGGACGTCCATCATGAAGAAATTTGCCCTTGCCGCGGCGCTGATTGCGTCTGTTGGTTTTGCCGGTGCGGTTCAGGCGGCTGAACTGACCTTGCGCATCTCCTTGCAGTTGCCGATGAAAAGCCACCTTGGCCAGAACCTTTTGATGTTCAAGCAAGAGGTTGAGGAAAAATCAAACGGCGACATCGAAGTTCAGATTTACGATTCAGCCCAGCTTTATAAAGACAAGGAAGTCCCCGCCGCCGTTGGATCGGGTGCGATTGAAATGGGCGTTGCGTCCCTGACCCGTTATGTCGGTGATGTTCCCGCCGTTGATATTTTCTATCAGCCGTTTGTGTTTGATTCCGAGGAAAAGGTCCGTAAGGCCGTTGCCAAAGGATCGCCGGTGCGCGGTCCGCTTGATGAGGCAATTGCCGATACCGGTGCGACCGTTTTGTGGTGGCAGGCGTACGGCGGGGCGATCATGCTGTCCAAGGATGAACCGCTGCATGGTCCGGAAGACCTTGAAGGCAAGAAAGTCCGTGTCTTTGGCAAAACCCTTGGTGATTTTGTAACGTCTGCGGGCGGTGCGCCGACACTTGTTTCGGGCTCCGAGCAGTATATTGCCTATCAACGTGGCACGGTTGACGTTGGAATGACGGGTGTTTCTGGCGTTAAATCCCGTCAGCTTTGGGAAGTCATGGATAATATCACCGTGACCAACCATGCCGATATCGAGTTCATTGTTGTGGTCAATACCGATTTCTGGAATGGGCTTAGCGATGAACAGCGCGACATCATCAATGCCGCAGCGATGAATGCCGAGGCAGATGTTCGCGACCGTATGAGCGACATCGAAGCCGCTGCTTACAGTGCGGCCGAAGAAGCAGGTATGACGGTTTATCGTCCGACTGACGCGGAACTTGCCAAATGGCGCGCGGTTTCCCAGCCGGTATATGATGCGTTCCTTGAAGATGCCGGTGATCTTGGCAAGCAGGTCTTTGACGCTGCTGAAAAATTCTAGGAACTGTTTTCGGAACACCTCGATACATTCAGAAGCCCATCCGGTCGGTTTTCTGACCGGATGGGCTTCTATGAGCCTAATGTCATCATCGCGTGGGGGCCACGCCGCCGTTCTGCTTTGTCCCGGCACCGCGTGCGATGGTGATTTTTTGTATTTTTCGTGATCAGGAGCAAACCGTTTTCGTGATGCAGGGCTAGTGGTCCGCTATCGCAGAACGGCATTATTTAAATGATGTTTGATCGATTGATGCTTTTGCTGGCGTGGGTTGCGGCCCTTCTGTTTGTGGCAGCGGGCTGCATGCTGACCTACGAAGTCATTGCCCGGTATTTCTTTATTCGCCCCACAATCTGGGCTGCGGAGCTTTCGCAACTTTGCCTGATCTGGGGATCCTTGATGGGCATGCCCTGGGCCTTGGCCGCACGTCGCCATATTTCGGTCGATGCGATCACCCGACTGTGTCCGCCGTTGGTTCAGCGCGGGCTCGAAGTTATTGCGATGACGGCGATCCTTGCGTTTTCTGTCATGGTGACGATCAAGGGTTGGGACATCTTTTTTGAAAGCTTTGAACGCGGGCGCACGACGGGCACGATGCTTGATCTGCCGTCGTGGGTTGCCGAGCTTCCTGTGGCCATCGGATTTGCGCTTTTGGCCGTTCAGGCCGTGATTGAAATTATCGGCCTTTTGCGCGGCAAGGAAATTCCAAAAGGTGCGCACGAATGACGATCATCTTAACCTTGGCGGCGATGTTCGCCTTGTTGCTTATCCGTGTGCCGGTCGCCTTTGCCCTTGGCGGGCTTGGGCTTGGCATGTTGATCCTTGGCGGGTTTTCGCCCTTGATGGCACCACAGGCGATTTTATCGACGCTGGACGGGTTTATCCTGTTGGCGGTGCCGCTGTTTTTATTGATGTCCAATACGCTGTTGCGTGCCGGGGTTGGTAATGACCTTTTTGCCGCGGTGAGTGCATGGGTCGGCCATTGGCCCGGGGGCTTGGCGGTGGCGACCATCCTGTCCTGCGGGGTGTTTGCCGCGATTTCGGGGTCATCGGTGGCAACGGCTGCGACCATTGGCACGGTTGCCATCCCGGAAATGATCAATCGCGGCTACAACAAGCGGTTTGTCTATGGCCTGCTGGCCGCAGGTGGCACGCTTGGTATTTTGATCCCGCCATCGATTCCGATGATCATTTACGGCTTTGTCACTGAAGAATCGGTGATTGCGCTGTTTTTGGCCGGGATTGGTCCGGGCATTGCGCTGTTGGTGCTGTTTATCATTTTTTCGATGGTCTATGCCCGGTTGGGTGGACAGGAACGCGAACCCAAACGTGATTGGGCCGAACGCAAACGTGCTACCTTTAAGGCATTGCCGTCTGTTCTGCTTGCCGTTTTGATTATTGGGGGGATTTATTCCGGGGCCTTTACCCCGACCGAGGCGGCGGCCATCGGGTTTGCCGCCGCACTGATCATTACGGCTGTGATGCGGGTTCTGACGTGGGAAAAATTAAAACTGGCGATCTTTGACTCGATGGCCACCACGGTCGCCATCATTCTGATCATTGCCGGGGCCAAGGTGTTTGGCAAAGCCATCACACTGTATCGCATCCCGCAAGACATCTCTGTGATGATCAGTCAGGGGATCGATACCCAGCTTGGCTTTATCCTTGTCGTGACGGTGGTGCTGCTGATCATGGGGCTGGTGTTTGAAGCCCTGTCTATGGTCCTGATCATGACGCCGGTCTTGTTGCCTGCGGCCTTGGCCCTTGGGTTTGATCCGGTGTGGTTTGGGGTCTATATGGTGATCATGGTTGAATGTGCGCTGATTACCCCGCCGGTGGGGTTGAACCTTTATGTCATTCAGTCGGTTGCCAAAACCCGATTGGGCGAGGTGGCACGCGGGGTTTTACCGTTCTTGCTGCTGATGTTCCTGACTGCCGCGATCCTTTACGTCTGGCATGATCTTGCACTTTATATTCCGTTTAAACTGTGATGCGTATGACCAAAATTGTGACACCTGCTGACAAACTCCGTGATCTTCTGGCGACGGGGGATCTGATTACCATGCCGTGCTGTTTTGACGCGCTTTCGGCGAAATTGATTGAACAGGAAGGGTTTGGCCTGACCTTCATGTCGGGCTTTGCGACATCTGCGGCCCAGATCGGGGAACCTGATCTTGGCCTGATGTCCTACGGCGAAGTGCTTGATCAGGCGCGCAACATCACCGATGCCATTTCCATACCCCTGATTGGTGATGGTGACACCGGATACGGCAATGCGATGAATGTGCGCCGTACTGTGACCGGCTTTGCCAAGGCGGGCTGTGCGGCGGTGATGATCGAAGATCAACTGGCCCCCAAACGTTGCGGCCATACCAAGGGCAAGGAAGTTGTCGGCCGGGATGAGGCGTTTGACCGCATCAAGGCAGCGGTGGATGCGCGCGAAGCGGGGGCAGACATCCTGATTTTGGCACGCACCGATGCCCGCCATCAGCATGGCCTGACTGAGGCGATTGATCGGGCGGCGAAGTTCAAGGAACTAGGGGCCGATATCCTGTTTGTTGAAGCACCCAAATCGGTCGCGGAAATGCGCACCGTCTGTGCCGAATTATCGGGGCCCAAGATGGCCAATATCGTCGAAGGCGGGGAAACGCCGGATTTATCACCTGATGAGCTTAAAGACATCGGATATCAGATTGCGGCTTATCCGCTGTCGCTGATGGCGGCAGCCATGAAAGCAATGGTCGAAACCCTCCAATCCATGAAAGCAGGTGTTCCACGCGACGACAAATTGATGGATTGGGCTGATTTGCGCAAACGCATAGGGTTTGATGCCTATTACCAAGACTCGGAGCGCTATGCGTCTTCGCGACGGGATGGCTAAGTAGTGCCTTTTCCATATAACAGTCCCGCAAGGTTTCGCGATCTTGCGGGACTGTTATGTTTATACCGATACAAATCCATTTTCGTTGGGTGACGGACAGATTGGCGCGCCTATTTCGGATCAAACTGTGCCGTGGTATCGCGCGCACCATGCAGCACACGCAAAATGACCAACCCGGATGGTCTTATGCGGTAGTAGATGGCGTAATTTCTATGGATGCAAACGCGAAGGCCGGGCGACAGTTCGTCGCGTTTGGGGCCCATTTCCGGATTCTGACAAAGGGGATCAAATCGTTCGCCGATCTCATGGATCAGGCGGGTTGCCGCATCATGATTGTCCTCGGCGATAAACGCCCAGATATCGGCCAGATCGTTCTGAGCCGTCTCGGTAATTAAGAGCGGGAGCGGACGTTTAATTTTTCCTGCCCTCTATTGATGATTGTTTCAGCATCAAAGCTGCTTACGCGATCTTCTGCGATGTCTTGGTCTCCAACGGCGATATCTGCACGCAGGGCATCAAGCTCGCTCTGTTTGAGTTTGCGTTTATGCTGCCAATCGCGCAGGGCTTCACGGATGATTTCGCTGCTCGAAGCGTAGCCGCCTTCACGCATTGCAGAGCGCATCGTATGCGCCATTTCCTGCGTCACCGTAACGGTCATGCGTTCAATCGTATTGTTCGTGCCCATAATGTGACTCCAATTATCAATCGTATGATTTTATCATACTTTTTCGGTATTTTCATTTTGAAATTGGAAATTGCAGTCCGCCAAACACATTGAGTTTGGCATAGCAGTGTCATTTGTTGTCGGGCAGGCTGAAGTTTATAAAAGAAAACCCCGCAGCCAAAAGGCGTGCGGGGTTTTCTTTTTAGTGGTGCCGGCAGAGAGACTCGAACTCCCAACCTTCGAATTACAAATCCGCTGCTCTACCAATTAAAGCTATGCCGGCTCAGGCGGCGCGAAACATAGTCCGGACCGTTCCTGAATGCAAGAGGGTGATTAGCAGAATTTTGCATCTTTGATTCACCCCTTAGATTCGCATCATTCCTACTTGCGGTAAAGCTCGTAGAGCGCAACCGCAGCAGCATTTGACACATTGAGGCTTTCGATGCGGTCAGACATCGGAAGTTTGACCAGAAAATCACAATTCTCGCGGGTCAGACGACGCAGGCCTTCGCCTTCGGACCCCATGACGATTCCCACCCGACCTTTGAGGTCGGCCTCGGCAAGTGTCTTTTCGGCATAACCATCCATCCCGGCCAGCCAGAAATGCGCATTTTTAAGCTTATCAATCGTCTGATTGAGGTTGCCCGCATGAATGTAGGGAATGGTTTCAAGTGCACCACTGGCCGATTTGGCCAAGACACCGGTTTCAAGCGGAGCATGGCGGTCGGGCACAATGACGGCCGATGCGCCAAAGGCCGCGGCACTGCGCAGGATCGCACCGACGTTGTGGGGGTCGGTGACCTGATCAAGCACAATGACGGTGCATTGTTCCGAATCCCGGTGGTCGGCGATGAATTCTTCGATCGACAGCTGGGGCAGGGGGGCACAATGCATGGCCATGCCCTGATGAACGGTGCCCGATGGCATCATTTCATCAAGATCGGTGCGACCGGCCGAATCTACTGGGATGTCGGTGCGTTCGGCATCGGCCAAAGCGGCATTAATTTCATCGCGGACCGTTTCGGTGGCCCAGATTTTGTGAATCGTGCGCTGCGGATTGGCAATTGCCATCATAACCGGATGACGCCCAAAGAGAATCAGGCGTGAATTTCCGCTCGACGGAGCGCTATCGCGGCCGCGTTTTCGTCCGCGACGCGAATTGCCTTCACGGTTTTCGTCGTTTTGCGGGAGGTTATCCTGCCCGACGTCATCTTGATGACGATTTCCTGAACGTGGTTTGTTGCGTCGCGACATAATGGCGGAAACCTCCGGGCCGTAAGGAACTGAATGCACTTTGTTTCGCTCAAGGAGCAAAGCTTGGGGAACATATAGGAAAGGAAATACGATTTCGTGTTTTTTTTGCTGTTGACAACACAGGGGCCTCCGCCGTATTCCCTCCCTCGCCGCAACGAGGCCGGGGGAACCCGGACGGCGTTACGACCCTGATGGAGGGGTGGCAGAGCGGTCAAATGCAGCGGACTGTAACTCCGCCGACTTAGTCTACGCAGGTTCGAATCCTGCCCCCTCCACCATAACTCTCGCCCTCGCGAGGGCTCGCACTAGAAATATGCGGGTGTAGCTCAATGGTAGAGCAGAAGCCTTCCAAGCTTACGACGAGGGTTCGATTCCCTTCACCCGCTCCAATTTTAGAATGTACCCGTCGGCTCGTGCGGTGGGTTTTACTTGTTTTTTGGTTCGGATATAGGATCTGAGGGCTATGGCCAAGGAAAAATTTGCGCGCACAAAACCGCACGTCAACATCG
>NZ_CCDX020000007.1:0-93490 GCF_000751115.1 Thalassospira sp. GB04J01
CCATAATTCCTAGTTATCTATAGTTTTGAACCTCCTTTGGTGCGCAGGAAAAGGCCAATTACCCGAAAAGAGCTATTGGATCCGCATTTTGCAACACGTTCCGCAAGCTTTGATCGCTCACATGCGTATAGATTTCGGTTGTCGAGATCGTGCTATGGCCCAACAGCTTTTGGACAAACCGAATATCCACTCCTTTCTCAAGCAGCATCGTCGCCGCAGTGTGACGGAAAGAGTGCGGGGTGATTCTGGTTTCGGATCGAGAGAGTTCCGCAAGCCTTCTAATGCGCAATCGAAGTGTTTGTGGCGTTAACACCGAACCGTTTCTATTCACGAAAAAATTCGATGACGGCGTGCCTCCCTCAGAGTAACGAGCGCGCATATAGCTCATTAGCTTCTCTTTAAGGGAAGGATTCATCACATACACGATACGTTCACGACTTCCCTTTCCCCGAATACGGTATCTCTCCGCATCTGCGGAGATATCCTCCAGTCGCAAGGCGCAGAGCTCCCCTACTCTGATGCCGGTTGCAATCATCAGCCGAAGTGCAATGTCTGTTGAAAGCTTGATGTTTGAGGATTTCCCATAGCGCGCCTCCGACGCTCCCGGTAAAACCGAAGTTCTTGTCGCCAAAAGCAATTTTGCAACTTGTGGCTCGCTTAATGCTCTGGGTAATCGTCTCGGTATTTGGATGCGCACAGGTAAATTGTTGCAGGGCGACTGAGTTATGAACCCTTGGCTCTGCATCCAGGAATAGTATTTGCGGATACAAATCCACCGTCGCCGAATGGTCGCGGGGCTATTTTGCCGCTGGATTCTCAGATACTCGACAAAATCCATAATCTTTTCGGACGTCACAGGCCCTGATGAGATTTCCTGTTCAAGGAAACTCACGAAGATATCCAGATCTTGTTGGTACGCTTTGATGGTGTTGGCTGAAAGTGATTTGATCAAGCGACAATAATCGACAAAATCTTTGGTGTGGTTGGGGTGAACTGTCATGCGTCAAAACTCCTTGAATGAAGATATGACGGCATAACCTATATTTTCTGTTTGAAAACAGCTATTTATCCGGACAGATAAATACCCCCCTATATCTTCAAACCTGTCTCTCAAAAACAGACAGCGTCTGTATCGACACCAGCCCCGATTTTGTCGTACCTCTCGCATAATCAGGCACCCCAAATTCCGGGAAGGGACTAAATAATCTCGTCCTCATCCAACAACGGATCAGACTGCAGGTGGGTTTCAATGGCGTCCATGCGTTCCTGCAGTTCGGACGGGCGCTTGATCGATGCAATATGGAAAAGCGCATCACCCTGATTAACAATCGGCAAGTTGGTTCGCCCGATAATAAGCCCGTCTTCGCGCGATGTGACTTCCTCATCCGTCTGGCCAAACGGATCGGCGACAGCGGCCACCACATCACCGGCATGGACAAACTCACCGGCCAGTTTAAATGTGCGCAAAAGCCCCCCGACGGGTGCGCGCAACCAATGACTGTTCGATGATTTAAACGCCGGTGCACGTGGTTCACGCACCGCGCGCTGCGACGTCATGCCAAGTTTGCGCATCACGCGCAAAACACCTGAAACACCGGCCCGGATCGACATTTCATCAAACCGAAGCCCCTCGCCCGCTTCAAACAATAGGATCGGCACCTTGGCTTCCCGCCCGGCCTGACGCAGCGACCCTTCACGCAACGGACTGGTCAAAATGATCGGTGCGCCAAACGCTTCGGCATATTCCATGATGGCGGGGTCATCTTCATTGACCCGGATCTGGGGCAAGTTAACGCGGTTAACTGCCGCCGAATGAAGATCAATGCCAAAATCGGATCGTTCAACAATTTCGCTGAGGAAAAGATGTGCGAGCTGGGCGGCAAGCGATCCCCGCGCATGCCCCGGAAAACAGCGGTTAAGGTCGCGCCGATCAGGCAAATAACGCGTATGATTTAAAAACCCGAACGCATTGACCACGGGCACAGCCAAAAGCGTGCCACGCATGCCGCGCAACGCAGGCGATTTTAAAACCCGCCGGATGACTTCCACCCCGACAATCTCGTCGCCATGCACCGCCCCGCTGACAAACAGCACAGGCCCCGGTCGATTGCCATGCACAACATTGACCGTCAGATTGACCGGCGTGTGATTGGATAAAAGCGAGATCGGAATATCAACGATCTTGCGTGTCCCCGGAGCAACCTTTTTCCCGCCAATTTCAAAATCAGGGGTTTTGGAAGACTTGCGTTTTCCGTCGGCTGTTTCGGCTTCGCGCATGCTTTTATCCTTTGCCTTTGGTCCGTACCTTGCCCGGACGGAAATCTTTTTCCATGAAGTCGATGATCATACCGGCAATGTCTTTGCCCGTTGCCCCTTCGATGCCCTCAAGCCCCGGTGACGAGTTGACTTCCATCACCACCGGCCCGTGGTTGGACCGAAGAATATCGACACCACAAACATTTAGCCCCATTGCCTTGGCCGCTTCAACTGCTGTTGAGCGTTCCTGCGGGGTAATGCGGATCGCGCGCGAGGACCCGCCGCGATGCATGTTCGACCGGAAATCACCTGCCGCCCCGGTCCGTTCCATGCTGGCAACGACCTTGCCGCCGACCACGAAACAGCGAATATCGCTGTTGCCGGCTTCCTTGATGAATTCCTGCACCATGATATCGACACTGGCCCCCCGGAATGCCTCGATCACGGATTTCGCCGATTTCTCGGTTTCGCCCAGAACCACACCAATACCCTGCGTGCCTTCAAGAAGCTTGATCACCACCGGCGCGCCGCCAACAATCGAAAGAACCTCGTCGGTTTTCTTTGGATCATGGGCAAAGGCCGTCACCGGCAGGCCGATACCGCGCCGCGCCAAAATCTGCAAACACCGCAGCTTGTCGCGTGAACGGCCAATCGCCACCGATTCATTGAGCGGATAAACCCCCATCATTTCGAACTGACGCAACACCGCAAGACCAAATGACGTGACCGAAACACCAATCCGCGGAATAACCGCGTCATATCCGACCAGCTTGAGACCACCGTAATAGATTTCCGGTTTCATCGACGTGATGTTCATCGTGACACGCAGCGTACTGATGATATCAATCTCATGTCCCCGCGATTCGGCGGCCTCAACCAACCGTTTGTGGGAGTAAAGATTTGGATTACGCGCAAGCATCGCGATTTTCATGCAATGAGCTCCCAGGGTCGGAATGAAAAGGCTCGCAAACGATCAAATCTCGTTTACGGGAACGATAAAACTGTCTGAAAGAAAAAACGATCCTGCCCGTCTATTGTTCCGGCACATGATCGTTCTTCTGCGCATCTAACTCTGATCGGGCTTCCCTGCAAGATAAGATTTTGATGGTAGAACCAAAAATCTTCCCGCCTTCATTGCCGTACGCCCCAAAAGCATGGGAAAGCCCATGATTGACCGGTTTGCCAAGGATACTTCAACCCTGAGCTTGTGATGTCCAACCGCGATATGGGTTGAGACAATAAACCGTTCTTCGGCATTTCCGTTCGAGCTGCGAATCTCACGAAGCTCAACCAGTGGTGCGATACATTCAATCCGTCCATGCCCGTCACCACGATAATGTGGCAGGACAAACCGGACAAAATCCTTACCGTCTTGCGTGACAAGCTTTGGATAAAGCGCATGGAGCGACGATGTCCGCGCCCCGGTATCGACCTTGGCCTTAATCCACGGCACCCCCAGATCAGGAAGTCCGATCCATTCCCGCCACCCCAAAACGTGACCATCTTCAATCAGCGCATTGGTTTGAATTTTTAACGACGGTTTGGCTTTGGTCTGCTGTGGGCTCACACGTGCTATCCGGTAATTGATATTGCTGCGAATATAACCTGCAACCGTAGAAGATACCTATGAATTTCGCGTAAATTTACAAGCCCGTCTGGCATCATCAGTCCGGCATGGTATGGGGTCTCCCCCACCATTAACAGCCGTTGTAATCTAAAGCTCTTCCATAACACTACGCACAAGCGGCAAGGTCACCGCACGCTTTTCTGCCAGTGCCCGCCGATCCACCGCGGCCACCAATTCGCTTAACGCCACAAAGGATCGCTCGATCCGGGGCAGGATATAACTGATGGTCTGTGGGCCTGCCTGAATTTGCCGATCAGCAAACAGCTTTAACAACAACCCCACCATCAAATCATCATCGGGCGGGGAAATCTCACACACAAGTGCCGCCCCCAACCGCGACTTCAAATCCGGCAACGCCACTTTCCAGCGGGCCGGTGGCTGGGTCGCGGTCAACAGCAAATGCCCACCGCGCTCTTTAAGCATATTGTAAATGTGAAAGCAGACGGTCTCGTCAAGGCCGCCACCATCATCCAAATCGGCATCCTCAATCACAAGCCCCTTGGCATCACCCAAAAGATCATCGGGATGAACCCCGTCCAGATCACGCGCCATGACACGCAAAGCAGCCGACCTCGCCCGCCACACTTCGGCAAGATGGCTTTTGCCACATCCCCTTGGCCCATAAAGGCACAACGCCGGTACAGGCCAGTTTGGCCACTGGTCAATCCAGGCCACCGCTTCGCTGTTGCTTTGGGCCACCATGAAGTCATCGCGCCCCAACGCCGGGCGCATTTCAAGGGCCAAGGGCAATTGCTGCGGGGCAACCTCGGCCGAAATGGCATCGGTTTGGCCCGGCAGATTGGCCTTCTGGTTCTTGATATCCTTTTCCGGTGGCGTTTTGGCCCGCGTCACTGTGATCTCAATTCTCGGTGCTCTCGACCCCATCACCCTCTTGGGGATGGGAACCATGATCATACAAACGACTGTCGAGATACTGCCTTAACCCGTAGCGCACAAGCACCCCGATCACGGCGGCGACCGGCACGGCCAGCATCACGCCAAGCAATCCAAACACGGCACCACCTGCAAGCAGGGCAAACATCACCCAGACCGCATGCAGCCCGACCTTGTCGCCCACCAGTTTCGGTGTCAGGAAATTACCCTCAAGCAACTGCCCGATCAAAAAGACAATGACCACGATGCCAAGATCAAGCCCAAGCCCGAATTGTGCTAACGCCACCCCGAAACCAACCGCAAATCCAGCAATCATCCCGAAATACGGCACGAACGACACAAGCCCGGTCATAAGCCCGATGACAAAGCCAAATTCCAAACCCGCCAGTGTCAGGCCAAGCCCGTAAAACAGCCCCAGCAACATGCACACCGTCGACTGCCCACGGACAAACCCGGCAAGGGTATCGTCAATTTCGCGTGCGCACTGACGAATATCACGGGCCGAACGGCGCGGCAGATAACTGTCGATCTTGGCAACGATCTTGTCCCAGTCGCGCAAAAGATAGAACGAAACAACCGGGGTAATGAACAACAGGCTGAGGAAGTTCAAAAACGCCAGTCCGCCCGACAGAACATTGGTCAGAACATTGCCAACCCATTTAAGCGCGTTGGCCGTTTGCCCCTTGATCGCATCGGAAACACTTTGCAGCGTTTCGGGTGCTACCCGGTCGAGAATATGCTGAAGATAAGGTCCGACATTGGTCTGCAACGTGTCGACATAGCCCGGCAACCGTTCAAGGAACCCGGCCAACTGGCTGCCGATCATCGGTACAATCAACAGTAAGACAAACAGGAAAACCAGGAAGAAAAGGGCTGTAATGATGCTGGTTGCCACGGTGCGGCTAATGCCGCGCGCCTCAAGCTTATCGGCCAGCGGATCAAGGAAATATGCAATCGCCATCCCGGCAACAAACGGCAACAGGATGCTTGAAAACAACCACACCAGGAAAAAGAACCCGATGGTAAAAACCAGCCAGAAACGTGCTTGCTGCCGAAATGTCATGTCTGGTTACCCCTGTTTGTCCAGACGCCCAAAACCGATAATCGTCGAGATACCGCGATGTATTGGGTTGCTGGCAAACTACGGCCTACCATTCCCCCGATATTAGCCGCCAAGTGACAGGCCTTCCAACCGGTCTGTCCCAACCGGCTGAATGAACCACAATTCGCCCATACGGGTCAGGCTAAGATTTTGCTGATTAAGGGCGGTTTGCAACTGATCGGTCGATCCGACGAACTCAAGTGACAGCTGAACTTCGCGGCGCGACATCGCCACAACACGCGCACTGCGCACGACCGGCAGGCCAACCATCTTATCTTCGATCTTCGCCCAGTCCTGAAGACCGGTAATCGGGATAAACACCATCAGGCTGCCACCGGTGCTGAAATTAATCAGATTGGCGCGTTTCCAGCTATCTGAAAGCTGATCGGCAACCGACTTGGCCGCACGTACCAAAGTTTGATCCAGCGTCTCACCGCTCTGGGTGGCTTCCCGCACCCCAAAAACCTGCGGCGCACCGTTCGGGTCATAACGTGTGACAGTCACATCAACCGTTTCGCCGCCGCTCGGACCACTGACATCGGCACTGGCAACAACGGCAACATTGGCCCCATACCGTTTGGCAAGTGTGCTCAGACGTTCCATAGCACCACTTTCCGCCTGCTCGGCCGAAACCGTTCCGATGTCGCTCAAATCACCAATCGGTGCCTTGATCGGTACCAAACCGGACGCGGCAACATTGCGTGACCAGACGTCACGCCACGGGTTCGGATCATCCCACAGGGTAACAGTCCCTTGCGTGCGATAGACCGGCACCATGATCACGGGTTTGGATTGCAGTTCGGCAAAGGAAATATCGCGAAAACGCAAATAGTTACGCAGTTCATTGTCCTTGAACCGTACCGTCATGTCCGCGATATAGCGCACCGACGATGTTTTCTCGTTCGACACGCCAAAATCACGCACCATATTGGTGATCTCGGACGTATTGGGTATCGAAAGGGCCTGACGATCTTCGGGCAGTGTCAGGCGCGCCACAACTTCTTCGAACGCACGACGTTGACCGATTTCAAGCGCCTGTTCGCGGGCGGCGGCAGCCGTATCTGCACTTTCATCGACATGAACGCCGCTGACGGTGAATATGTCCTGCGCCATTGCGGGGAACGCCAGGATCACGGAAACCGTCGCAGCGCCAGCCAACATCTTGATGTTTTTCAATGAAGTAAGCACTTATGCCTCTTTGCCCTAATCTCGTCGTATGTGATTCTTTATTGCTGCTCTTTGTGGCATGTTGAACGCATTCTGCAAAGAAAACTCTGTCATGCGCAGGTGATCATTGCATATTGTCCGCGTTTGAGTATTTTCGGGCCAGCGGAAATTATCAAGCCCGCGTTTTTTATCAGTAGGACACAGCTTGTTTCTTGCATCTGATTAAAGGCGTCAGTATGGCGGATTGGTCAAACAGCAGCCTTGCAAACTGCGACCCGGACCGCAAGTGACACTTGGACATCAGGACGTACTGATGAAAAACGCGGGGTTTTCCCGCCCATTTATCATGCATGTTTGCTGCCAAGGATCCCTGAAATGACCTCCTCCAATGGCCTTACCTATAAGGACTCCGGTGTCGATATTGATGCCGGGAATGCCCTTGTCGATCGTATCAAACCGCTGGCAAAGGCAACCTCGCGTGCGGGTGTTTCCGGTGGCCTTGGTGGATTTGGCGCACTGTTTGACCTTAAGGCTGCGGGCTATAACGATCCGGTACTGGTATCTTGCACCGATGGTGTTGGCACCAAACTCAAAGTCGCCTTTCTGGCCGACAAGCATGACACCGTGGGCATCGACCTTGTCGCCATGAGTGTGAATGACCTTGTCGTTCAGGGTGCTGAACCGCTTTTGTTCCTTGATTACTTCGCCACCGGCAAACTATCCGTCGATAATGCTGCTGATGTGGTGGCCGGCATTGCCGAGGGCTGCAAACAGGCGGGCTGCGCACTGATCGGCGGCGAAACGGCTGAAATGCCGGGCATGTATGCCGACGGCGAATATGATCTTGCCGGTTTTGCCGTCGGGGCAGCCGAACGTGGTGAACTTCTCGATGGCAGCAATGTCTCTGAGGGCGACGTCATCCTTGGTCTGGCCTCAAGTGGTGTTCATTCCAACGGCTATTCACTGGTCCGCAAAGTTGTTGAAAAGGCTGGTCTTGGTTACGCCGACGATGCCCCGTTCGCACCGGGCAAAACCGTTGGCGAAGCCCTTCTTGAACCGACCAAGATTTATGTCAAAAGCTGCTTGGCCGCGCACAAGGCCGGTCTCATCAAGGCCCTTGCCCACATCACCGGCGGCGGCCTGACCGAAAACGTTCCGCGTGTTCTGCCCGAAAACCTGACGGCGGTCTTTGACGCCAGCACTTGGGAATACCTGCCGATCTTTAAATGGCTTGGCGAACAGGGCGGCATTCCGGCCATGGAAATGGCGCGTACCTTTAACTGCGGCATTGGCATGTGTGTTGTGGTCCCTGCCGACAAGGCCGACGAGGCCGAAGCATTGCTGCGCGAGCACGGCGAAACCGTCAGCCAGATCGGTTTCATTGGCCCGCGCGCCGGAGATGGCCCGCAAGTCGTGATCAAAAACATGGCCCGTACATGGGACAAGTAACAAAGCTTAAACTGGCGGTCCTGATTTCAGGCGGCGGGTCGAACCTGCAAGCCATCCTTGATGCCTGTGCCAAACCCGATTACCCCGCCGAAGTCGTGCTGGTCTTTTCAAACCAGCTTGATGCCGGTGGGCTTGACCGGGGCCGCCGTGCGGGTATCCGGGCCGAAGCCATCTCGCATAAGGGATATGAAGGCGGCCGCGAAGCATATGATGCGGCGGTCAGTGCCCTGATCGAAGAATCCGGTGCGGACCTTGTTGTCTTGGCGGGCTATCTGCGCTTGGTCAGTGACAGCTTCGTTACCCGCTGGAAAGACCGGCTGATCAACATTCACCCGTCGCTTCTGCCAAGTTTCAAGGGCCTTGGCGTTCATCAGGCCGCCCTTGATGCCGGGGTGAAATTTGCCGGATGCACCGTGCATTACGTCGTGCCCGAGGTCGATAGCGGCCCGATCATCGCACAGGCCGTTGTGCCGGTTCTTCCCGGCGATGATGCGGGCAAACTGGCCCAGCGCATCCTCAAACAGGAACACAAGATTTACCCACAAGTCATCCGCTGGATCGCTGACGGGCGCGTTTCTGTCGATGCCAAGGGCATTGTCACGGTTGCCGACGCCAAAACACTTGAAATGGCCGATATCAATCCGGTGCTAGAACCCGGATGAAAGAACCCGTGGCGGGCGATCCGCAAATGGTTTTAGGGGTGGACGAAAGTCCGCCCCTTTTTTATGACACTCATTTGCGCCAGAACAATGTCTGGCCAGATTATGCAGGCCATCGCCACGCCCCTCGCACCTTCCAAGGTGCCGCAACATCAAAGGCCCCAGCCACGATGAAATCCGCTCAACCCACCTCCCTTGGCATTATGCTCGCGTCGCTCATCTTGACCGCGACCACCCTCTTGATTACCACGGATGCCCACAGTGCAACTTGGCGCGAAACCAAATGCACGCTCTATCAGGAAAACCGCGATGAAACCCGTGCGGCCATGCCCGCAAACGCAACCAGTAATGCGTTCAACCAACAGGAAGACGCCTTCATCGCATCGGGCTGCACGGAACGCATTTACGTCTGCCCGCACAGCAAGGCTGAACTTGCGTACGCCAACCTGATGTCGATCAAAATGATGAATGCTGGCGCGACCGGTTCGTTCCTGCCCTTTGTCTGCGAAGGCGGCCTTCAAACCGATCAACCAACACAATGATATCTTGAGTTAATTGACATCTTGCACTGCATCAACTTGATGGATATACATTTGAAAAATCCCAAAACGCAGGAGGCAAGTTTGCAGGGTAAAGATTACGAACTGACCGAAACCCACGTTGATATCTATAACGGTTTCACCGTCTTTATGAAGTGGGGCACCCTTTCAGTGATCGGCGTTCTGATCCTGATGGCCATCTTCCTGCTGTAATCTGCTACAACCGGCAGAAATCCGCTGACAGTGATCCAAGATTAAAAAGCTGCCGTTTACCGGCTACTCAGATCGTTGACAAACCCCACCATATTTTGGCGGGGTTTTGTTTTACCTGTGCCTGAAAGCTGGCTTGAGTGTGTCACTCGATCTCGCTCAATTGCCAGCCAAGATCATCCCGACAGGAACAGCACGGAACAGACGTTCTTCTGTTGCACCTAAGTTGCCATATCCTGTCTTTTTCAGGCTCAATCAGCTTCTCAGGGCAAACTGCTCTGGATCAGATAGAAGCAATTTGACGCTGTTCATGAAGCGAGCGGCGTCCGCACCATCGTTGACGCGGTGATCAAAGGTGAGACAAACCGGCAGTATGAGACGGTTTTGTGAGGTTGCCTCATCAATATCTCCAGACAACACAGCCTGTAACTTGGCGCGCGCCACACCAAAGATGGCCACTTGTGGTGGATTGATGATCGGAGAGAGGCCCGTCCCACCAATCGCGCCGATATTGGTGACTGTGACCGTACCGCCCTCAAGCATCGCCCGGTCGGCCCGTTTTTCCTGCAACTTCTCTGAAATCTCCGACAATTCCTTTGCCAATTCCAGCACGGTTTTGGCTTGAACATCGCGCACGACAGGAACGAGCAATCCTCGCTCCGTATCAAGCGCTACACCGACGTTAACTTCATGAAAAATCTCGATTTCCTCTTCGTCGGCGTCAAAACGGGCATTGAAGCTCGGATGCTGGCTCAGCGAACCGGCCAATGCCTTCATGACAAACGGGGTCAGCGTCAACTTGACCCCCTCCTGCTTGGCCGTATTGACATGATCGCGGCGCATTCTTTCAAGGTCTGTAATATCAATTGCGTCTTCATGAGTGACGTGGGGGATATCACGCCAGGATTGCGCCATCCGGCGGGCTGTGCTGCGACGAACAGACCGCAATTTGACGCGCTCGCTCCCTTCAGTAGGGCGCCGAACAGCCTGAATGTCGGTGTCATCATCTGTGGACGCAGAGTCGGATTCAGCCACTTTTTGAACATCATCTTCCAAAATGCGCCCGTCTTCTCCACTGCCTGGAACGTCTTCTAGATCAATGCCAAGGTCACGCGCCAGACCGCGTACGGCTGGTGTTGCCAGGACGTCCGCCTGATCTGCGTCTGTTGTCTGCGCCTCGGCGCGTGAGCTTTCTCCCGCCGCACGGCTTGAAGAGCTTGCTTCGGTTTTGCTTTCATTGCCTCCCTCACGCGCTGGCTGGTCATTCCGCGACTTGCCGGTTTTCTTATCAGCTCCCTCATCCGCATCAGCTCCCTCATCCGGGTCTGGTTCCTCATCCTTTTCCGAACCCTCTTCATTCAGCACGGCCAGAACGTTACCAACTTCGACGATATCGCCTTCAGATACCTTCAGCTCAACGATTTCACCCGTGACTGGAGACGGTATATCGACAGCGGCCTTGTCGGTTTCCGCAACGAGGATATTCTCCCCTTCCCGGACCTGCTGACCCTCTGACACATTGATTTCAATGATCTCAGCTTCATGAATACCCTCTCCGGGGTCTTGCAGGCGGAATTCGTATGCCATGGTTTCCCTGCCTTTCAGTCAGAATTTGAGTGAGCTTCGTGAGGCTTCCACAATCCGGTCGGCCGCCGGAAGATAGAATTGTTCCCGTGCGAAATAGGGCATATGCACATCTGGTCCGGCAACGCGACCAACTGGCGCCTTGAGGCTCAGAAACGCCTCTTCCTGAAGCCGGGCGGCGATTTCCCCGCCCGGCCCATAAGTAAGCGGTGCCTCATGCACCACAATGCACCGCCCTGTCTTTGTCACTGATTTCGCAATTGTTTTATAATCAAGCGGCGTCAGTGTTGTCAGTTCGACAACCTCGACGGCGATACCGTCTTCGTCGGAAAGACGTTCTGCCGCCTCCAGAGCACGGGGGAGCATCCCCCCCCAAGACACAATTGTAAGCTGGTCGCCTTCACGTACGATCCCGGCAGGGCCAATTTCAGCGACTTCTTCTTCATCGGGTACGTCTTCGCGGAATGCGCGGTAACTTGCCTTCGGCTCGAAATAGATAACAGGATCGGGATCGCGAATGGCGGCGATCAAAAGCGCGCGAGCATTGCGCGGCCCGGACGGGACAACGACCTTGAGACCCGGCATATGTGCATAAAAAACCTCGCGGCTTTCCGAATGATGCTCAAGGGCCCGCACGCCCCCGCCATAGGGCATGCGCACCGTCATGGGGACAGTAAAGCGTCCCTGAGAACGCCAACGCAGACGTGTGGCATGCGATTCTATCTGATGCAACCCAAGATAGGAAAAGCCAGAGAACTGCATTTCAGGAACCGGTTTCTTGCCCCGAATTGCCATGCCGATGGAAAAACCAAGAATCCCGCTTTCAGCCAGCGGTGTGTCAATCACCCTGCCTTCGCCGAACTTCTCGACAAGTCCCTTGGTAACCCGGAAAATACCGCCATCCCAGCCGACGTCTTCACCCAGGACCACGACCTTGTTATCCTTTTCCATTTCCTGAAAGAGCGCGAGATTGATCGCTTCGACCATTGTCAGTTCAGCCATAACCGGAAATTCCTCCATGTCCGTTCGTGATCTGTTTTTTCTGACGCATCTGTTCTGCAGTTTCCTCTTTCAGGATATGCGCGAACATGGCCTTCGCACCGTCGGCTTTCTCAATCCTTTCTTCCGCTTCCTTCCATGCATCGTCGATCGTGTCGGATATTTCGGTTTCCAATGCATTCAACTTGTCATCATCCAAGAGATCGCGGTAGCGCAAAAAACGATCAAACCGAGTAATCGGATCGCGCTTCTTCCATTTTTCGACTTCTTCCTTGTCGCGGTAGCGGGTCGGATCATCGGCAGTCGTATGCATTTCTAACCGGTATGTGATGCACTCTATCAAGGTCGGTCGTGACTGCTCCCGTGCCCTGCTCACGGCTTCGTTGGCGGCAACAAAACATGCGAAAATGTCATTGCCGTCCACTTGAATGCACTCCATGCCATAGGCAATGGCCTTCTGGGCGATGGTCTGCGAATATGTCTGGCGAGAACGCGGAACCGAGATGGCGTACTGGTTGTTCTGGCAGATGAAAACAACTGGACAGTTAAAAACCGATGCAAAATTAAGGCTCTCGTGAAAATCGCCCTGAGAAGTTGCACCGTCACCAAAATAGGTCATGGCGATCTCGTCGGACCCTTCTTGGCGTGCCGCATATCCGATGCCCACCGCCTGAAGCATCTGCGTGCCGACCGGAACGGCATTTGGAAAGTTGCGCGCCCCTTCGGGGATGACCACCCCTTCATTGTAGCCAGCATCAAAAACCAGCATGTCGGCAAGATCACTACCGCGCCATAAATTGGCGGCGGTCTCTCTATAGGATGGAACGAACCAGTCATCTTCGCGGATCGTTGAAATGGTCCCGACCTGAGCAGCTTCCTGACCGTTGACCGGCGCGAAGGTGCCAATTCTCCCGGACCGCTGCAACTTGAGCCGCCGTTCGTCGAAACGACGAGCCAACAACATCATCCGAAATCCCTTAAGCAGAAGATCGTCGGTAAACTCTGGCGCTAGTTCATCGTCAAGGCCGCCATCCTCATCGAGAATAGACAGATATGGGATATCTGTGCCCGGCCCTATCACTGTTCTGGGCATTGCATCCTCCTTATGGTTTTAACTTGCGGGTACAGTTTTTGTTCCAAAATATTGCATCATGATTGCCTGTCGCTTCGATCACCGTGAGATTTGCGTGTCATGACGGCGATGGAAACCGGACCGGAAATGATGAAAAACGTGCCAAAGCATGGTGTTTCAACGGAAACAACAGAACAGGTGCGATCAAACCCGTGCAGCCATGCCCGCAAACGCAACCAGTAATGCGTTCAACCAACAGGAAGACGCCTTCATCGCATCGGGTTGCACAGAACCATTTACGTCTGCCCGCACAGCAAGGCTGAACTTGCGTACGCCAACCTGATGTCGATCAAAATGATGAATGCTGGCGCGACCGGCAAAAACCCAGATGTTCAAAAGCTGCCGTTTACCGGCAGCTTTTTTGTGTCTCACATGATGTCGGTCTGATAGGGAACGATAGTAAACCCTTCCGCATCGCTTGGCGGTTCAAACCATGCTGAAATCTGGTGGAATTGCGCATCACTGGCGGCAAACTGATGCGCGCCTGCCTGATTGCGCGCCCGCAGGCGCTGCATGCAAATGTCTTCTGGCAGATTAAGATAATGCAGCCTGTGATCGGCCCCGACATCGTCAAAAACATCGCGCATCCAGCAGCGCAGCTTGACGGTATTGGCCGGAAAATCCAGCACCACCGAAAGCCCGGACATCAACAACATACTGATGTGCGGCCCCATCACCCGGCGCAGTTTTTCCGATACCGCGACATAATCGGCAACCGAGTGCATCTGATCGCTAAAAAGTGTCGAAAGCCATTCGTCTTCCGCGATCAGGATGGTGCCCGGCTTTCGCGCCAGCTCAGCGGCCAGTGTTGATTTCCCCGCCGCAATTTTCCCGCACAGCATATGCAAAACAGCGGGCGCTTGATCAGCCCCGTTTAAGGGGCGTCGCCCGTTTACGGGTCGTCGGTGTGGTTCTGAAACGGAATGTCGCATTGGTCATCTCCCATGTTGGACAGGCCGGGAGACAGCCATAAAAAAACCCGCCTCTCCGGCGGGTGGATCTCATTTGGTCAAAACGTCCCTACCCCGCCATCCTATGGTTGGCGGTAAAAATTCGTGCATCTTTGCGGGTCACAACGTTTTCCATCGCAAAATCATGGCACACCCCTTCTGTCATGTCCAGCGGGGGCTAAGGTCAAGAGTAAATGGTGACGGGTGAAAGATAATAGTGCAGCGCACAAAAAGAACACTAACACAAAAGATATTCACCCCAGAGTTAAATCACGCTAGAGTTTCACAGGTGCCGTGCGCGATCACCGTGGCGTACGGGCATAAAGTCCGCCGCAAAAGCATCAAACAATCGGACGTAACAACGACTGGGAGGAACCAATGCAAGGAAGCGACTACGACACCAAACTGGTTGAAGACCACCAGCACGGCTGGGAAAACTGGACCAAATTCATGCTCTGGAGCGTCGTCTCCATCGCAGTTCTGCTGCTTTTGATGGCGGCAATTCTGATCGATTGATCGAACTGGCTTGCGCACAAAAAAACGCCCCGCAAATCTGCGGGGCGTTTTTCGTTCCGGGTAACCGGAATTTCGTCTTTCGACGCTTAGCCGACGATTTCGGTCTGCGCGAAGAAATAGGCAATTTCGATTGCAGCATTTTCAAGCGAATCTGAACCGTGGACCGAGTTCGCTTCGATGGATTCTGCAAACTGTTTGCGAATGGTGCCTTCCTCGGCATTTGCCGGGTTGGTTGCGCCCATTACTTCACGATACGTGGCAACAGCGTTTTCGCCTTCAAGCGCCTGGACCACAACCGGGCCAGAGATCATGAAGTCTACCAACTCACCAAAGAACGAACGTTCTTTGTGAACTGCGTAGAAACCTTCAGCCTGAGCGCGGGTCAAAGCGACACGCTTCTGCGCAACGATGCGCAGGCCAGCTTCTTCGATGACGGCATTGATTTTGCCAGTCAGATTGCGGCGCGTTGCGTCCGGCTTGATGATCGACAGAGTGCGTTCGACAGCCATTGGTTTCACCTAGCTACTTAATAAAAAATGGGACCCAAATCAGGCCTGCAGAAGATAAAGGAACCATACATAAGAATTCCCTTATCATCTACAGACCCAAAGGTTGGCGCTATATAAACGGGCTTGGATCGCAACGCAACACATAGTTCTACCCACGCAATCCAGACCTGCGGTTGGTGCATTCACCCATGTGGCGGCGCAAAAACGCCCAAAAACCCGTAAAACTGCGATTTTCCATCGTGTTATGCTGCGCACATCCGCCCTGGAACGCATAGGGTTACATTTTCAAGAATCCTTGCGTCCAAGCGCTTCCTGCCCTATTGAGGGCACAGAATTCCTTGCGATTCTCCGAAATCGCATGAAAACCGCACCAAACCCAACTCAAAATACTCAAGAGAACGACCGATAAAATGCTCCAAATTACCGACCTGACCTATCGCATCGGCGGCCGTGTCATTCTCGACCAGGTTTCCATGACCATTGCTGACGGACATAAGGTCGGCCTGATTGGACGCAACGGTGCGGGCAAATCCACCCTGCTGAAACTGATTTCCGGCGAACTGGCGACCGATGGCGGCGATGTCCGCCTGTCCAAGCGGGCCCGCATGGGTGTTGTCTCGCAAGAAGCCCCCGCCGGAAGCCGTTCCCTGCTTGAAACCGTTCTGGCTGCGGACACCGAACGGGCATCCCTTCTCGAAGAAGCCGAAACCACCACAGACCCCAACCGCATTGCCGAGGTTCATACCCGCCTTGCCGATATTGATGCGCACACCGCCGAAGCACGTGCCGCATCGATCCTTTCGGGTCTTGGTTTTGATGGCGATGCCCAGAAACGCGCCTGCGATGATTTCTCGGGCGGCTGGCGGATGCGTGTCGCCCTGGCCGCGACCCTGTTCCTTGGCCCTGACCTTTTGCTGCTTGATGAGCCGACCAACCACCTTGATCTTGAAGCCACCATCTGGCTTGAGAACTATCTGATCAATTATCCCGGCACCATCATCCTGATCAGTCACGATCGCGACCTTCTGAACCGGGTGGTCAAAACCATCGCCCATCTGCATGACGGCACCGTGACCCTTTATGGCGGTAACTACGACAAGTTTGCCAAGACGCGGCGTGAACAGCTTGAACTCGCATCCAAGCATTACGACAAACAAATCGCCCAGCAAAAACACCTGCAATCGTTCATCGACCGCTTCCGTGCCAAGGCCAGTAAGGCCAAACAGGCACAAAGCCGCGTGAAAATGCTTGAAAAAATGGGCCCGGCGATCCCGGTGGTCGAAGACCGCGGCATTTCGTTTGACTTCCCAAGCCCCAAGGAACTGCCACCGCCCCTGATCAACATTCACGAGGGCGATGTTGGCTATGCCGAAGGCAAACCAGTCTTGCGCAACATCAGCCTGCGCATTGATATGGATGACCGCATTGCGCTTCTGGGTGCGAATGGTAACGGTAAATCGACACTGGCAAAGCTTCTGGCCGACCGTCTTGAACTGATGTCGGGTGAAAAGGCTTCATCGAACAAATTGCGCATCGGGTATTTTGCGCAGCACCAGACCGATGAGCTGCGCGGCGATGAAACCCCGTATCAGCACATGGCGTCCCTGATGCCTGATGTGATCGAACACAAGGTCCGCGCCCAGTTGGGCCGCTTTGCGTTTGAAGGCCAGAAAGGCGACACCAAGGTCAAGGACCTGTCCGGTGGTGAAAAGGCGCGTTTGCTCTTTGCGCTCATGACCCTTGATGCCCCGCACATGCTGATCCTTGATGAGCCGACCAACCACCTTGATATCGACAGCCGCGATGCGCTGAACCACGCACTGAACGCCTACGAAGGTGCGGTCATCATCATCAGCCACGATCCCTATTTGATCGAAGCCTGTGCCGATCGTCTTGTTCTGGTCGCCGATGGCACAGTCACAAGCTTTGACGGCGACGTTGCCGAATATCGCCAGTATTTGCTCGACCGTGCCCGCATGGAACGCCGTGCCAATAAAAATGGCGGCGATGACAGCAACGGCAATGGCGGCAAGGACGCCAAACGTGACCGTAAGGCCGAACGCCAAAAGGCTGCGGAAAAACGCAAAATCGCCGCCCCGGTCAAACGCGAAGTGCAAAAGCTCGAATCCGATATGGAAAAGCTGACCGCGCGCAAAGCCAAGATCGAACTCGATATGGCCGACCAGTCGCTGTACGAAGACGCCAATGCTGACAAGCTTGCCAAAATCCGTCAGGAACTCGCCAAACTCGAAAGCGATCTGGCCCAGATTGAAACCAAATGGATGGCCAAGCAGGAAGAATACGACGCGATGGTCGCCTGACCCGGTATCTTCATCCCTGCATTTGACCCCACACAAAAACACAGGCTGGACCTCTCCAGCCTGTGTTTTTTATTGTGTTCCCCGGCCTGGCAAAGCCCCTACTCGGAAAGCCGGATTTGTTCTTTTTCGCCCGATTTACGGATGCGCTTTTGCTTGTACATTTTGTCGTCCGCCAGTCCAAGCAACGCAATGGTTTCGGTTGAATCTTCCGGGAACATCGCAACGCCGATGCTCGCCCCGACCGAAATGCTCAACGCCCCCATCTCCATCTGACGCTGAACCGATGCCGCGATTTTCTGGGCGACCCATTCGGCCTCTTCCTTGTTTTTGACGTCATCGGCAATGACGGCAAATTCATCGCCGCCAAGCCGGGCGACGGTATCGCCGGTGCGCACGGTATTTTTAATCCGCTCGCCAACCTTGCGCAGCACCTGATCGCCGACCTCATGACCATATCGGTCGTTGATCGGTTTAAACCCGTCGAGATCAATATACAAAAGCGCAATCGAATGGCCTTCGGCTTCGGAATGGCCACAGGCAACTTCAAGCCGGTCTTCAAACAGCAACCGGTTCGGCAAGCCGGTCAGCGCATCATGGTTGGCCTGACGCCAAAGCTCCTGCGCGTTTTCCATATGGCGTGAAATATCAAGCCCCATCTCAACGAAATTAACGTCGCTGTCGCCCGGATCGGTAATCGCGCTGATCACGACATTGGAATAGAAGAAATCACCGCTTTTACGGCGATTGCGCACTTCCCCTTCCCAAATGCCGTTGGCCCGTGCCGCCATCAGGATTTCGTCAAGCTGCTCGGTGTCTTCGCGCTCGGCACGCAGGAACGACAATGGTTTGCCAATCGCCTCGTTGGGCAGATAGCCGGTCATCGCGGTAAAGCCCGGATTGACCTTGGCGATGATCCCGTCCTGATCGGCAACCACCACGCTGTTTTTGGATGCGCGCAACACCTGTTCGGACAAACGCGCATCAAAGCTTGCGACCAGTTGGCGTTGCCGGGTCCAGGCATATGCCGCACTGCCAAGCGCAATCAATAGCATAAAGGCCACGGTCACAATGATCAGCGTCCCGCGTTCGGGCCACAACAACGCACTGAGCGTATCACTTGGCAAATAAGTGCCGACATACAGGTTCAACCGACTGTCGGTTTCGCCCTCCCCCCCAAAGATGACCGACAACGCACGGGATGCATTGCGCGCCAGAAACAGATCAGACGCATCAAGAAGCTGCACCGAATAAAATCCGGTATCGGTTTCAAAACTTTGCAGGCCAAGGCGCATGTTTTCCCATGCATTGGGGAAACGGTCGGCAAAAACCCGCGCCGTCCCCGTCAGGTCCAGCGCCCAGTTCTCACCACTCTGCCCGCCAAGGATCCAGTTGCCATCGTGATCAAGAACAAACGGTTTTGCCCCCTCAAGCGCCAATGGCGCGATCACTTCATCAAGGATCGGCGCGGCACGCAAATTCAGGACAACCACCCCCTGACGGTCGCCAAACTGGTCAAACACCGGGGCCGACAGTCGGATCACCGGCTTGATCGGCTTTTCGATTTCGCCAAATTCCTCGTTCAGGTCAATGCCGGAAATATAAACAGTCCCGCGCGGTGCGTTCTGCGCAAGATTGAAATACGGACGGCTTGCCTTGTTCTGAAGATCCCGGCCGGAAACGGCATAGGGAATGCCGCTGCCGTAATTGACCCGCACCGTTTCATCGCCATCATTGTCCAGATAACGGATCTGGTCATAGATACTCCGGCGCAGCGTAAACAGCTTATACTCGTCGGCAAGCTGCTCGAAACTCGCCCGGCCTTCAAGAACCGCCGCAAGATGCGTGCTTTCCGACAGGATCAACAGATCGGAAACAACGATATCAATCCGTTCCTGCAAACTCGATATCGACTTATCAAGTGCAAACCGCTGATCATCGGCAATCGACTTTTCGCGCACAGAGGTGCCATCCCACGCCAACAAACCGACAAGAAGAAGAAACACCGCACTTAACGGTGCAAAACACACCAGAAACGACTTGATATGTCCAAGATTGATCATCGCTCATCCTGTCGATGGTTATGGAACAGTCTGCCAAACAGACATCCTGCACAGTCGGCTAAGTCCCCTAATGCGCAAGAATAGTTTGGCTATATCATACCCAACATCCCAAAGACACAAGACACAAAACTCTCTCCGTCAGATGCAAGCACTCAAAAAATACTTCAATTTCAGCGGACAAGCGTATCCTGATGTTTCTGGAATGATTTGAAGGTAAGGACCTAGATATAGGTAATTGCCATGCAGATTACGACATCTGCTGACGACATAACGCCGTTCAGATACCGCCCGCCTCCTGCAAACCGCTTTCTCCTTAAAAAGAAGTGCCGGGGTACACCACTCCGCCAATGCAACTTGTGGTTTTTATTCGATATGAAGTTTGATAGTCTCCGCTCATGAGCACACCAGATAAACCCAAGCTGCTTTCAAGTGGTAATCCGCAAATCCCCAAGGGCGACGGCAACGAACCTGTCCAAGCCTATATTAGCGCCATGCCGGAATGGAAAACAGACATCGGACGCCGCATCGACGATATCGTCGAACAGGTATTTCCCGATGTACGCAAGGCCGTCAAATGGAATACGCCCCTTTATGGCAAGGATGACGGCTGGTTTCTGGCAATGTATTGCTACAAGAAATACGTCCAGATCACCTTCATGCAGGGCACATCCCTGACCCCTGTTCCCCCGGTAAGTTCAAAAACCCAAGGCACCCGCTATCTCAACATCCACGAGGATGATGCCCTTGACGCCCCCCAACTCACCGACTGGATCAAACAGGCCATCGGGCTGCCCGGTGTAAAGCTGTAGGCTCAGGACCTAAGTCGGATAAAACCGCGCGGATACGACGTCATCATCAACAATCAAGACATAAGCCTGTCATCCTGCGTCCTGCCCTGACCATCGGCATGTTGTTTAAAGCCCGCTTACGGTCGGGCTGAAAGCTGCGTTTGCAGCCATGCGAGATACTCTTGGATCGCGCTGTCATCGCGTCGGCAATATGACCATTTATGATGCTTCTTGACGGTGATGAACCCCGCCTGCCTAAGGATATCAAGATGCCGGCTCGCGGTGGGCTGTGCCACGCCAAGCGCCTTAGCAATCAGGGTCATACACACCCCGAATGCCACCGGGTCTGCCGACCATTGTTCATCAAAATGCTTTTGCGGTGCTGCCAGCAACCGAAGGATCGACATCCGAACGTCGCTGGCCATCGCTTTAATCTGTATTGACCTGTCCATCGATCAATCATATCGTAACTTAGCTAAATGACAATATGAGATCGTTATGCTGGAACTGCCAAACACATTGAACGTCGCGGGAAATGCCGTCAAATGGGGTTGCATTGGCAGCGGGCCGCCACTTGTTGCCCTTCATGGCACGCCCTTTTCGTCGCAGGTCTGGCGTCGGATCGCACCGCAAATTGCCGATCACCGCACCGTCTATTATTTTGATCTGGTCGGCTATGGCCAGTCCGAGATGCGCGATGGTCAGGATGTCTCACTGGCGGTTCAGAACAATGTTCTTAGCGCGTTTATTCAGGAACTCGACCTTGGCCGCCCGGATGTGCTGGCCCATGATTTTGGCGGCGCAACCGCCTTGCGGGCCTATTACCTCAACGGTTTGCGCTATGCGTCCCTGACAATCTTTGATGCGGTTGCGCTCGCCCCGTGGGGCTCCCCGTTTGTTCAGCATGTCCGCGCCCACGAAGCCGCCTTTGCCGGGATGCCTGATTACATGCACCGCGCACTTCTGCGGGCCTATCTGCAAACCGCGGCCTTCAATCCCTTGTCCGAGAATGCCTTGAACATCTATTGCACGCCGTGGCTCGGCCCCGTCGGCCAACCCGCCTTTTACCGCCAGATCGCCCAGATGGATCAGCGTTTCACCGATGAGGTACAGGGCCTTTACGCCGCGATGGAATGCCCCGTGACAGTCCTTTGGGGCGAACAGGACGACTGGATCCCCTATGAAACAGGCGCAAAACTGGCAAATTTGATCTCCAACTCCGCCTGCGTCCCCATTCCCGGTGCCGGACATCTGGTACAGGAAGACCGACCAGAAGCCATCGTTGCCGCCGTGCTGAACCAAATCGCCCGCCCCTGACGGGCAAAATGCGACAACCGCCCGGTTGCCGGGAAAAAGCTGTAAGGCACGCACATCGCATCGATTCCAGTTATCATCATTGATGATTGTACCATAGGGTGGTACAATGACTCACATATGAAGGAGAAAGCTGGATGATCGGAAGTTTTCGGGACAAATGGCTTGAAGACTTTTATGTCCTTGATCAATCGGGAAAGAAAATCCCGGCTGATATTGACGCCCGGCTGTTTCGCAAATTGCAGTTGATCGACGATGCCACATGCAGCAACGATTTGCGCATACCACCCAGCAACCATTTCGAAGCCTTGCAGGGCAAACTGGCGGACTATCATTCTATCCGAATAAATCGCCAATGGCGGCTGATCTTTCGTTGGGACGATACCAAAGGCGAAGCCACCAACCTTTACCTCGACAACCACAGCTATCGATGAGGCACCCCATGATCATGACAACCAGAAAACCCGTCAGCGTCGGTGAAATGCTTACCGCCGAGTTTATGGAACCGATGGCACTAACCCAGACCGCCCTGGCCGACGCCATGGGCGTCCCGCGCAAACATGTGAACGAACTGTGCAACAACCGTCGCCGGATTACCGCCGATACCGCCCTGATTCTTGCCCGCGTGTTTGGCAATAGCGCTGAATTCTGGATCAATACCCAAACCCGCAATGACCTGTGGGACGCCCTGAACATCCCTGATCGCCGCGAACGCATCGACCGTGCGCGCTCCATTGCCGCCTGATCAACATTTCGTCATTCCCCACCTCCATTCCTGACATGAGCCTGTCAGGAGCGTCTTGCTAGGGTCTGATCTCTATTGAATAATTGAAATGGCGTCAGAACAGTCAAGAAATGCGAGGAAATCGCCGCAGTCCGGGGCATTCCCCGGCCAAGGGGATTGACGACGCAGGTCGCCGATTGTTCTGACGTCCTTCGGATCAGAGGAATTTGCACGGACTATTGCGTCGTTTCATCTTGCAAGGCAGCGAGCCTTGCTGTGATGAAACTCCTGATATCCGCACAAATTCCTCATGACCATTTCAGTTATTCAATAGAGATCAGACCCTTTTATCTCCGCCGATCAAATGGTTCGGTTGATAAACTGTGAGCGCCCCATGACATATGCTGAAAACCTCTGGCTGTTCTTTATCCTGCTTTCGGGCATCATCATTGTGCCCGGCATGGACATGTTTTTTGTCATCGCCAATTCCCTGACCGGCGGCAAACGCGCCGGGTTATCGGCCACCGCCGGGATCATGCTGGGCGGTGTTTATCACACGCTGCTTGGTGCGATTGGCATCAGTGCGCTTTTGGCCATTGCCCCGTGGCTTTTGAACGTCATGCTGTTTGTCGGGGCCGCCTATATGGTCTGGATCGGCATCACGCTTTTGCGCAGTGCGATCACCGTGGATCGCATCCGGGCGGCCAAAACCGCATCGCTTTGGATCGCCTTTCGGCAGGGCATGATCACCTGCATCCTCAATCCAAAAGCCTACTTGTTCATTTTCGCCGTCTACCCGCAATTCATCCGCCCCCATTACGGCCCGCTTTGGTCACAGGCCCTTGTCATGGGCATCATGACCGCCATCGTGCAGCTTGCCGTATATGGCGGACTTGCCCTTGCCGCCGGAACCAGCCGCACCTTAATGACCGGCAATCCGGGGACCACGATTTTCATCGGACGCGCGGCGGGGGCACTATTTATCGGTGTCGCCCTTCTGACCGCGTGGCAAGGCATGATCACATTCGGCATAACAACTTATGATTGACAGGCCGGTTTAAATGGTTAAACACTTAACCCCATGGTTAAGTATCAAGACGCCGAATTAAACGACATATTCTCAGCCCTCGCTGATCCGACGCGCCGGGCACTTCTGGCCCGGCTCGAAGGCGAAGACGCCCTGTCCATCAGCGCGCTGGCCCAGCCGTTTGAGGTGTCGCTGCCTGCGGTGATGAAACATTTGAATGTGCTGTCCGATGCTGGGTTGATCACGCGTGAAAAAACCGGGCGCACGGTCAGCATTCGCCTTCAGGCCGAACCGATGGCCCACGCCATGCAATGGCTGTCGCGCTATGAACATTTCTGGACCGAAAGCCTCAACCGGCTTGCGGCCTTTGTCGAAGCCGCCCCTGAGGACGAGACCACGGCTGAACCGGCCCAGTCCTCCAAGTCGGCCAAGTCGCCCCATCCAAACGCTCCAAAGGCCCCGTAATGGAACGACAAAAACCAAGTCTGACGATCCGGCGCCGCCTTGCCGCCCCACCCGCAACGGTTTTTGCCGCATGGACCGATGGGCAAAAACTTGCGCAATGGTGGTCGCCCCATGACTGCGAAATGATGGATGCTCATCTTGATGTCCGGGTCGGTGGCACCTTTCGCATCCGGTTCAAGGAACCCGGACAGGACGGCGAAATTCACGATGTCAGCGGCACCTATGACGCGGTTGAAACCGATCAAAAACTGTCGTTTAGCTGGCAATGGATCACCACGCCCGAACGCACATCGCATGTCACACTGACCCTGACACCCGATGCAAACGGCACGGCAACCATCCTGGTCCTGCATCACGAACAGTTCGCCGATCAGGCTGCCCGCGACGGCCACCAAAACGGCTGGAACAGCACATTGGACAAACTCGAAACCTTTTGCGCCAAGGAGCAATAACCCCCTTGACCTCAACCATGGTTAAGGCCTGAGCATCGCCCCGAATTAAGACCGCATAGCGTACTGAACACCGATGCCACCCCATGAACTTGCGCGATTGACCCCAATCCATCGCGCCACAACGCCACCACAAGAAACTTTAGGAAACACAAGACATGAGCGCCCCCCAAGCCAACACCAACCAAGCCACCCCCGGCCAACCCGGTGCCAAGGCCACCAGCAAGGAATGGATCGGCCTTTTGGTGCTGACCCTGCCCTGCCTTCTGATCGCCATGGACATGACGGTTCTGCATCTTGCCGTGCCCCATCTGACCGCAAGCCTCAACCCGACCAGCGACCAGTTGCTGTGGATTGTCGATATCTATGGCTTTTTCATCGCCGGATCGCTGATCACCATGGGCACCCTTGGTGATCGGATCGGGCGGCGCAAACTTCTGATGATCGGCGGCGGCTGCTTTGGTGCGGCCTCGGTCCTTGCCGCCTTTTCCGATACGCCGGAAATGCTGATTTTCGCCCGGGGTGTGCTGGGCATTGCCGGGGCGACGCTGATGCCTTCGACCCTGTCGCTGATCCGCAACATGTTTCACAATGATAAGGAACGCTCCTTTGCCATTGCCGCATGGATGACCACATTCATGGTCGGCACAGCGGCCGGGCCGCTTCTGGGCGGTGTCGTGCTCAGTTACTTCTGGTGGGGCGCGGTGTTTTTGCTCAACGTGCCGGTGATGGCGCTGTTGTTGCTGGTCGCCCCGATCCTGCTACCTGAACATAAGGCCGAACGCTTTGGCCGGCTTGACCTGTTCAGTGCCGCCTTGTCGCTGTGCTCGGTTCTTGCGATCATTTACGGGGTTAAGGTTTTTGCCGCTTACGGCTTTGGCATTGATGCGCTTGCCGCCCTTGTACTCGGTTTGCTTGGCGCGTGGGTATTTTTTCGCCGTCAGCGCAAACTTGCCGATCCGTTGCTTGATCTTGATCTGCTCAAACAGAAAACCATCGCGTTGCCGATTGTCATTCAGACCGCAGTGATCTTTGCTGGCATGGCCTATTTCATGTTCCTGTCACAGGCCCTGCAACTTGTCATCGGCCTGACACCCATTCAGGCCGGGCTATCGATGTTGCCCGCCACCCTCGCCGGGATTGTCGGCTCGATGGGCGCGCCGGTTCTGATGGGCCGCTATAAACCCGGACAGGTGATGACCGCCGCCCTGATCCTGACCGGGATTGGCTTTGGCATGCTGTCGTGGCCCGGCAGTGTCGTCAGTCTTTACGTGCTGATTGCCGGTGCGACGATCTTTTCACTCGGCATTACCCCGGTTGCGATGATCTGTACCGATATGGTGGTGGCCTCTGCCCCGGCGGATCGGGCCGGATCGGCTGCTGCCATGTCTGAAACCAGTGCCGAGCTTGGCGGTGCCCTTGGCATTGCCGTTCTGGGCAGTGTCGGCACCGCGATCTATCGCGATGTCATGGTCAACGCCGTGCCATCGGGCATTGATGCTACGGCGGCGGAGGCCATTCGCAGCACGCTCGGCGGGGCGGTCAATGCGCTGAGCAATCTACCACTGGCCCTGTCATCCGATATCTTGCCCATCGCACGTGCCGCCTTTACCGACGGGCTTCAGGTGATTTCAATCATCTGCACCATTCTGATGGTTCTATCAGCCATCGGCACCCTGATTGCCCTGCGCGATGCCCGCTGTGAGACCAGTGATGCCAATGACACCAGTGACAGCAATGACGATGACGGCGCAAACGGCGATGCCGTGATCGATCCGACCTTAAAACAGGCTGTCTCCGCCACGGGAACCGTGAAGTAACCCCGATAAGCGCCCCCCACATCCAAGCGGATGAAAGACGCACCTTCTCTACCGTTCGCCCCTCAACCGGGACGCGGCACACGCGGCCCTGACGGCCAAAACAAACACTTGGAACAGCCCAAACGACATAGCCTTACCGCCCCTTGGATCAACACCGCCGACCGACCTGACCAATTTGCCAGACCAATTTGGAGGATACAATGAAACGTCCAGAAATCGTCTCACGCACGCAATGGCTCGACGCCCGTAAAACGTTACTCGCCCGCGAAAAGGAACATATGCGGGCCTATGACCGCCTGTGTGAAGAACGCCGGGCTTTGCCGTGGGTCAAGGTCGACAAGGACTATGTTTTTGACACGCCCGATGGCCAAAAATCGCTGGCCGATCTGTTTGACGGGCGCAGCCAGCTGATTGTCTATCACTTCATGTTCGGGCCGGGCTGGAAAGAAGGCTGCGTTGGCTGTTCCTTCCTTGCCGATCATTTTGACGGCGCCAACCTGCATCTCAAACATCATGATGTGTCGCTGGTTGTCGTCTCGCGCGCCCCGCTTACCGAATTTCAGCCGTTCCAGAAACGCATGAACTGGAATTTCCCGTGGGTTTCATCGGCCGGATCGGACTTCAATTACGATTTTGATGCATCCTTCCGCCCCGATGACGTCAAGGCAGGTACGGCGACCTATAACTTCCGCCCCTATACCGGCAAGATGGAAGACCTGCACGGCGAAAGCGTCTTTGTCCGCGATCCCGACACCGGCGAGATTTTCCACACCTATTCCAGCTATGCCCGTGCCGGGGATGCGCTGATCGGTGCGCACACATTTCTCGACATGACCCCGTTTGGTCGCAACGAGGACGGGGTGATGAACTGGGTGAAACTGCATGATTTGTATGAGGATTACAAATCAGCTGATTCGGGCTGTCACTAACCGGGCGAAAATGATCGGGAAATTCACCGGAAAATCCCCGAAAAAACCCGTATTATGTATGTACATAACGCAACGCCCGCGCATCAATTAATGCGCGGGCGCTACTTATTTTGAATAATAGCTGGGATTATTCAGAAATTTTGAATACCGGAAGCACCGAACCTTCGTATTTGGTTTCGATGAATTCGCGGATGCTGTCATCGTGATACGACTCAACCAGGGTCTTGACCCAAGGTTTGTCTTTATCCTGTGTACGGGTGACAATCACGTTGGCATACGGGCTGTCATTGCCTTCAATCACAATCGAATCCTTAACCGGGTTCAGACCGGCTTCCAGCGCGTAGTTGGTGTTAATCGCCGAGGCATCCAGATCGGTCAACGAGCGCGGAAGCTGTGCGGCGTCCAGTTCTACGAACTTGATATTCTTGGGGTTTTCAATGACATCAAGCGGGCTGACAACAAGACCGGCATCCGGATCAACCTTGATCAGGCCTTGCGACTGCAGCACCAGAAGCGCACGGCCACCATTGGTCGGATCGTTCGGAATACCGATTTCCGCACCATCTTTAAGCTCATCAAGGCTTTTGATTTTGTCTGAATAAATGCCCATCGGGGTCAGGATGTTATAGCCGACCACCGCAAGGTCATAGCCACGGTCCTTGATCTGGTTATCCAGATACGGTTTGTGCTGGAAACTATTGGCATCCAGATCGCCATCATCAAGTGCCTGATTCGGAATAACATAATCCGAGAAGCTGATGATTTCGATGTCCAAACCCTTGGTGGCTGCGACTTTGGCAACCTGTTCCATGACTTCTTCATGGGCACCCGGGGTCACTGCGACCTTGATTTTTTCATTGGCGATTGCCTGCCCGGTCAGGGCGGCAGTCAGAACGGCGGCAGCCGTCAGTTTAAGTAGAAACCGCATGATAAAGCTCCTTGGTTGCTTTGTTTTCTGTGGTGTTTTTGCGGGAATTCGAAAAATCGAATGTGGGGCGTCAATTCTGTATTTTGCGATCAGATGTTGCGTTTATCCGCCTTGCGCGCCAGCCGGTCGCCAAACATCTGCACGGCCTGAACCACAACAATCAGGGTCACAACCACCACGGCCATCACATCAGGACGGAACCGTTGATAACCATAGCGAATGCCAAGATCACCAAGCCCGCCAGCACCGACAGCACCCACCATGGCTGAATAGCCAATCAGGGTCACCGCCGTCAGGGTCAGGCCATGAATAATCCCCGGCAGGGCTTCAGGCAGCAGCACCTTGGTCACCACCTGTAACGGGCGTGCGCCCATGGCTTGGGCGGCTTCGGTCAGGCCACTATCCACTTCGCGGATGGCCCCTTCGATGATGCGGGCAATAAACGGAATTGCCGCGACGGTCAGCGGCACGATGGCCGCAGACGTGCCGATGGATGTGCCGACAATCAACCGCGTAAACGGAATGATCGCAACCGCCAGAATGATGAAGGGGACCGAGCGGGTCGCATTGACAATCGGGCCAATGATTTTCTGAAACAATGGCGCTTCAAGCAATTCACCGCGACCAGAAGTTGCCAGTAATACGCCAAGCGGCAAGCCAAGGGCAGTCGCCAGAAACAGCGACACGCCGACCATATAAAGGGTTTCCCAAGTCGCCTGAAGCAGAATTGGTGCGAGTGTTGTTAGCATGGCTTAGCCCTCCTGCCCGTCAGATATCGTGGCGAATGCATCAGCATCCGTAGCAGCATCGGTACCGGCCCGAAATTCCATAAACTCATCCGCCAGAAGCGACTGGGTTGTCGCATGCACCGGATTGGCAAAGATGCTACTCACATTGCCTTCTTCGACAATCACGCCGCGATCCATCACCGCCACCCGGTCACACAGCGCCTTAACCACCGCCATTTCGTGGGTGATCACCACCATGGTCAGGCCAAGACGTTTGTTGATGTCTTTGAGCAGCGTCAGGATTTGACGGGTGGTTTCCGGATCAAGCGCGGATGTGACCTCGTCACACAGCAAAACCTTGGGATTGGACGACAGGGCGCGCGCAATACCGACACGCTGTTTCTGACCACCCGACAATTCGGCGGGATAGCGATCACGTTTGTCATCAAGCCCAACGAGCGGCAACAGTGGATCAACGGCGGCGGCAATTTCAGCCTTGCTCGCCCCGGCCAGTTCAAGTGGCAACGCGATGTTGCCATAGACCGTGCGCGACGACAGAAGGTTAAAGTGCTGAAACACCATGCCAAGCTGGCGGCGGAACAACGGCAAGTCGCGCTTGGAAAGTGTGGTGACTTCTGCCCCATCGACAATCACGGAGCCAGAAGTCGGCCGTTCAAGCAGATTGATGCAGCGGATCAGAGTTGATTTCCCGGCACCTGATCTGCCAATCACGCCGACAATCTCGCCCGCCGCAATATCAAGATCAATACCGCGCAATGCCGCATGGGCATCGTTGCCGCGTCGGGCAGGATATGTTTTCTGAACGTTCGAGAGCCTGATCATCGGTCTCAACCTTTTCCGTACATACAAAAAAACCGCCGCGGCGAAACCGAGGCGGTCGTACATACGGAGCATATACGCCCTCTCGCTTTAGCCGCATTTTTATCGCGCCCGCAAGCTGAGGAGCAAATCGGCGCGTTCGATATGACTGGTATAATTGACTAAAGCCGGTTCTTCAATGGCAATGATCATGCAATTTACGCATAGCTTTTATGATAGCCGCCTGATTAACAAATATTTTTTGTATAACCAGCCAGCGTCAGCCAGCCTGCTTGGCAAACAGCAACTTAACGAAACTGCGCAGCAGCATGATCTGATTTGCCAGCATTTGAGGACGCCCAAGCGCCTTGGACATCACGATGCCACCTTCGACCACGGTGGACACCATATCGGCCAGTTCATCAAGATCAACCGGTTCGTTTGGCGGGTATTGTTCAACAACCCTGTCAAGAATTGTGCGAAACCGGTCACGCCATCCCAACACTGCCTGTTGGTTCAACTGACGGACTTCCTGATCAAAAAGCCGTTCCTGATAGCAATAGACGGCAATCAGGCATCCGGGATGGCCGTTCGGCAAGTCTTCCACCAGCTCGGCCAGCATTTTAAGCCCGATGAGAAACTGCTGGAGCGGATCATCCGTCAGTTCCTGCCCACGGTTAAACACCTGATCAAGGATGATTTCATCCTGATCGATGTGCCGGAGCAAAAGTGCACGCGCCAGTTCGTTCTTATCCTTGAAATGATAGAAGAACCCGCTTTTGGTGATCTCGGCTTCGCAGATAATTTCCTCGATCGAGGTCGCCCCGAACCCTTTTTGCAATACAGCCTGCTCGGCAATTTCAAGAATGCGGTCGCGCGTGCGTTCCCCTTTGCCCTTGGCTGTATCGGCGCTCACAGCACCCGACTGATCTACTATCTGGTTCATCACATTACCCTACCGCCGGTACAGTTTTATCGTCACACAGCATACCCCGATTGCGCCAGACTACCGAACCAATCGCATAATCCATTGTTTTTGAATGGTTTTAAGTAAATCCAAAAACAGCACCACGTGCGCACTAGAAGAAAAACCCACCCAAAGCGACACTTCGCCCTCACAAGTTTCTCCGGCTCTAAATAGCGCCAGAGTAGAATTTTTAAAACCAAAAACATGAAATACGACGTTATGACGCACCACCATCACAACTTACCGCCCTTCGCGCCCACCAAATTCATCACCGACGGCGGGCTTGAAACGACCCTGATTTTTCATGACGGGATCGACATCCCCTATTTCGCGTCGTTCGATCTATTGAAGACAACGGACGGCTATGACCGGGTTTATGCCTATTACGCGCGTTACCTTGAAATCGCCCGCACGGCCAAAGTTGGCTTTATCCTTGAAAGCCCAACCTGGCGTGCAAGCAGCGACTGGGGTCCGCGCATGGGCTACTCCGCCCTTGAACTGGCCGACATCAATGTCAAATCAATCGCCATGATGTCTGATCTGCGTGATCAGTATCAAACAGACGACACGCCCTGCCTGATCAGTGGCTGTGTCGGACCACGCGGTGATGGCTATACCCCGTCAGATCGCATGACCGCCGAGCAGGCCCGCGATTATCATGCTGTGCAAATCGAAAGCTTTGCGGGAACAGCGATTGATATGGTGTCCGCCATCACGATGAATTATCTCGAAGAAGCCCTTGGCATTGCCTTGTCCTGCAAGGACGCACAAGTGCCCTGCGTCATTTCCTTTACCGTTGAAACCGATGGCCATTTGCCAAGCGGGGAAACCATTGAGGAAGCGATTGCACGGGTTGACCATCACACCGGGGCCTATCCGGTTTATTACATGATCAATTGCGCCCATCCCGATCATTTCCGCGACAAGCTTGGCGGCAACGGGGCGTGGAAAAACCGCATTTGCGGGGTGCGCGCCAATGCATCGCGCCAAAGCCATGCGGAGCTTGACGCCTGCGAACATCTTGACGATGGCAATCCTGATGAGTTGGGCCGCCTGTATCGTGATCTTGCCAGCGTGTTGCCAAACCTTTCGGTGATTGGCGGCTGCTGCGGGACCGATCATCGTCACGTTACCGCCATGGCCGAACATGCGTTACCGCATCTTCACGCTGCACGCTAAGCCACAAAACCCACATAAAACCCAAAAAACGACGGGACACGAGCAATGAATATGAACTTCAAACCAGCCCCCATGTCAGACGCGCCACAGATGACACCGCCCCTTGATATACGGCGCGCCACGCCAAATGATGCCGATGCCATGGCCAAACTGATCAATATCGCGGGCGAAGGCCTGCCGGTGTATCTGTGGCAGAACATGATCGAAGGCAGTGAAACCGCTTGGGATGTCGGCCGCAGGCGCGCACAACGTGAAGAAGGCGGGTTTTCATACCGCAACACGCAATTTGCCTTTGGCGAACATCAAATCATGGGGGCGGTAATTGGCTATGCCCAGCCTGATACGGCTGAGCCGGTCAATCGCGATGAAATTCCGGCGATGTTCGTGCCGATCCTTGAACTCGAAAACCTTGCACCGGGCAGCTGGTACATCAATGTGCTCGCAGTGTTCCCGCCATTTCGCAATCGCGGGGTTGGATCGGTTCTGGTGCGAGCAGCCGAAAACGATGCGCGCGACGCTGGTAAGCATTCGGTCAGCATCATTGCATCGGATGGCAATCCCGGTGCCGTGCGTCTTTATGAACGCATGGGATACACGGCCTGCGCGACACGTAAAATGGTCAAGGAGGAGTGGGACAATCCCGGTGAAAATTGGACCTTGCTGATCAAGCAGCTTTGATCGGGCAAAAGGCTGGAAGCGATCCGCTTTCAGCCTTTAATATTTCAATCGGGGAAATATTCCACATGGGTTTCCCCGGTTCGCCCAAGGTAAAGTGCACGGCGTCCAGAGAACGAGACGATATAACCCGCACAGCCCGCCGCCGCGACTTTAGAACAGAACCCCTTATAGGTGTAACCGGGGATGAGTTGCTGGGCCTCCCGGATGGCGGACTGGATAGCATCGCGGTCAAAATCCGGGGCGACGGGATTGTCAGCTTTGTGGGTCGAAAGCTCCAGACTTTGACCATCGGCGAGATAATAGACGGCAAGGGAACGGCGAAAATCGACTGCATAACTTTCAAATCCCGCCTGCATCAAGGTGCCGACGATTTCCGGGAAGGTCATCGTGCCGTCTTCTGCCCCAGTCAGGCAGCTTTGCGCCACCGACTTTTGAGAGTTGTCCATCTGCGTTTCCAATCAAATAAGCGTGCTTTAGATCAGGCAACAGGTAACAGGTAACAGGAAGGGTCGTCAGGTGACATTGTTCGGCAGGATATCGGAAAACTAGCTTTCGGCCTTTTTTTCCCACGCACCTTGCGGGGTTTGCTGCCAATAAGACAGCTTGTGGCCTGCGTCTTTCCAGTCTTTCCAGCGCGTGCGGGCTTCTGCCACCGCGTCATGATCGCGGTCATCAAACAGCATGATCACCCGTTCATAATCAGCAATCTTTTCGCTGATCGCCCGGTCGGTCAGAAACAGGAACTGGGCACCATTGGGGTTTTCATCCTCAGACGTTAGCCAGACCGGTTGCATTTCCGGATCGCCATCCGATTTTGCCCCATGGGGCAGCCAGCTTGCCGCGTCATAGGTCCAAAGCAGGGTATTGATGGCATCAACCCGTTGCTCAATCCCGGTCATCACCACAGCACGTTTTTCCCGCTCCAATGTCTTGGACAGCAGGGTCGGGAGTGCGCGTTCCAGCGGCATGCTGGTGAGATGATAGAACCAGATATCGGCCATAAGGCGTTTCTATCCCGAAGACGAAAACGGGGCAAGGTGATCATCACCCTGCCCCGGATTAATTTGCAATGCGTTCAGCCCGTCAATGCATCTGGGCAAGTGCCCGAACACGCATGCCCCCGAACACGCACGCCATAGATTCTCGCCTGCGCGGGAATGACGGCGCGGCTTAGGGACAGTGTGGCTTTAAGCTTCGTAGTTATCAGCAACAAAGCGATCAAGCAGACGCACACCAAACCCTGTCGCCCCTTTTGGTGTGACTTCCTTGTCGGATGTCGACCACGCGGTTGCGGCAATATCAAGATGCGCCCACGGGCGATCCTTGGTGATAAAGCGTTTGAGGAACTGGGCCGCGGTGATCGAACCCGCCGCACGGCCGCCAACGTTTTTCATATCGGCAATGTCAGATTTGATCTGCTTGTCATAGCCCGCACCCAGTGGCAAACGCCAAACGGTTTCATCGACCGACAGACCCGCCGTGGTGATTTGCTGTGACAGGTCATCATTGTTGGAAAACAGACCGGCATTTTCATGACCAAGGGCAATGATCACCGCCCCCGTAAGGGTCGCCAGATCGACAATCAAACGCGGATCGTGTTTTTCCTGAACGTATGTCAGGGCATCACACAGAACCAAGCGGCCTTCGGCGTCGGTATTGATGACTTCAATCGTCTGCCCCGACATTGAGGTCACAACATCGCCCGGACGCTGTGCGGTGGAAGACGGCATGTTTTCAACAAGACCGATAACCCCGACCACGTTGCATTTCGCCTTACGACCCGCCAAGGCCTTCATCAGGCCAGACACAACACCGGCCCCGCCCATGTCAAACTTCATGTCTTCCATGCCAGCCGCCGGTTTGATCGAAATCCCGCCGGTATCAAAGGTCACACCCTTGCCAACAAAGGCGACGGGGGCGTCTTTTTTCTTGCCACCGTTCCAGCGCATGACAACCATATAAGGCTTTTGGGCCGAGCCCATGGCAACGCCCAAAAGTGCGCCCATGCCAAGCTTTTTCATTTCCTTTTCGTCAAGCACGTCAATCTCGACACCGAGCTTTTCAAGCGCGCTGACTTCTTTCATGAAGCTTTCAGGATAGAGAACGTTGGCCGGCTCAGACACCAGATCGCGGGTAAAGAACACGCCTTCGACGACCTTTTTGGCGCTATCGAACTGTTTCTTGGCATCCTTGTGATCGCGCGCCGCAATCGACAGGCTCTTAAGAACCGGCTTGTCGTCCTTGGTTTCGGTGGTGCGATATTTATCAAACCGATAGTCGCGCAGCATGGCACCGGTTGCGAAATCACAGGCCAGACCATCCATATCAAACAGAACGGTCAGGTCTTTCTCCCCGGTCGAAATCGCACGGGTGGTCACCGTGCCGCCAAGTTTCTGGGCGGCGATCACGTCAAACTCGGCTTCCTTGCCAATCCCGAAAACAATCACGCGCGACAGATCAACATTGGCCGGGGCCAGAATCTGCAGGCTTTGGCCGGACTTGCCCTTAAAGGTCGAAGATTTGATCGCCTTGGTGATTGTGCCGCCCATGGCTTCATCAAGGGCAACTGCACTTGGCATCAAGTCGCCACCTTCGGTGGCAAAAGCGATGACCGCACCGCTGGTCGGAAGGGCAAGATCGGAAAACGTGATCTTCATGGTGAACAGGACTCCTGTCATGTTTCGGGGCACACAGCCCTTTTCAAAAGCAGCTGTGTTGTTGAAATACTGCCCTTAATCTAGCGCGTTAAACGGCGATGAAAAGGTTTATCGTTGAAAAAGCTGCGTGATTTCACGCAATAGCAATGGTTTGATCGATAAAAACATTCCCGATGCCGATTGCGCAACATCAAGGACGCCCCTCACAAAGGCGCTATTATGACGCATTCCAGCCTTTTGGAGCCTGCATCATGAATGCCCAAACTGCCCCCGTTTCAATCCATGAACCCGCCCCCGCATCCCATCCATTCTGGAGCGGTGCGTTTCGCCCGCTTTTCCTGTGTGCGGGTCTTCTTGCCATTGTTGCCGTTGTCTGGTGGGTTGCCGGGTTTGTCCATGGCGTCCCGACACCAAGCCTTGGTACCGCATCCTTCTGGCACGCCCATGAGATGATTTTTGGCTTTGGCGGGGCGGCAATTGGTGGTTTTCTGTTAACCGCGATTGCCAACTGGACCGGTCGCCCGGCGATTTCCGGACCGATGTTAATGGGCCTTACATTTACGTGGATTTTGGGGCGGGTCGTGATTGGCTTTGGCGAAAGCCTGCCTGTTGCATTGGTGATCCTTGGGGCAATTGGTTATTTCGTCTTTCTGATTGCGCTGGGCCTGCGGGAACTTGTCGCAGCGCGCAACTTTAAAAACCTGCGGGTTTTGGCCGTCATTGGCGTGATTGCGCTGTTTGATGGATTGTTCACCGCGGCCTGTCTTGATGCCCTCGCCCTTGATGCGGTGATGCTCTATCAAACTGCCATTCTGACGATCATTTTATTGATATCGCTGATTGGCGGACGGGTGATCCCGGCCTTTACCCGCAACTGGATGACCCGCGATCACATCAATGCAACGATGCCCACAATGTTTAACCGGTTTGATATGCTCTGCCTTGCCAGTGTCGCCATCAGCATCGTGGCCGGGATCATTGATCCGGCGGGTATGGCATTTGGTTCTGCCCTGCTGCTGGCTGCGATCCTTCATACCGTACGATTGATCCGCTGGCGCGGCATTCATAGCTGGCGTGAGCCAATTGTTGCCATGCTGCATCTGGGGTATTTCTGGGTGCCCGCTGGGCTGGTCCTGCTGGGTGCATCCGTCATCTGGCCCGATGCCATCACAAGCCGCGATGCCCTGCATGGGCTGACCGGCGGGGCGATTGCCTGCATGATCATTGCCATTGCTGGCCGTGCGGCCCTTGGCCATACCGGGCGGGAGGTGCGCGCAGGTGTTTTGCTGAATGCTGCCTTTGCCCTGATCTGGATTTCTACCGTTTTTCGGGTTGTCGCGGGTCAAAGCGATGGCCATTACATCACCCTGCTGGCGATTGCGACCTTGATGTGGATTGGCGGCTGGCTGGCGTTTTTGATTGGCTATGGGCCGGTTCTGATCGGACCATCGCAGAAGAAAACGCGCGGCATTCCGGTGCGCTAAGCGCGCTAGGTGAAATCAAACAGCGACATCGACGGGTTGGATTTGATGTATTCAACCTCGCCACCATCCTCATCCCCGGTGCTGATCCAGCCGTGCATTTCGTAAAACCCGTGCGCGCGGTTTTTGGGATCGGCCCCGGTGGTCAGCGATATGTCATCGCATCCCTGTTCAAACAGCCAGTCCTCGGCCATGCGCAACAATGCCGCACCCACCCCGCGTCCTTCAAAATCGGGATCGACGAACAGCGCCCATAACGTCGACTCAGCCGGGATGGCGATGGCAAAGCCCGCCGCCGAGCCATCCAAATCGGCAATCCAGATGCCGTAGCCATCAGACAGCCATTTGCCAAAGGCCGCTTTGGTGATGCCGCGTTCGGCAAGCTGGCTGGGCGACAGGTGGTTTTCGCGCACGCGGCTTCGGATGGCGAAAATTGCCCCGACATCGCCGGTCCGTGCTTTGCGAATTTTCAGTCCGGCCATGTGTTCTATCCCAATACGCCCTTACCCGGCGGCACTTTAGCCAAGCAGGCGCAATGCACCAGAAAAAACGTCATTGCGCGGGCGATTTAAGCCGTACCGGCAATCGTTTTGGCCCCCATGTGCCCGGTTTGGGCGCAAACACACCCCCGCAGTGGGTGCCACAGCTTTTACATGCGCCGTTCGTATCAAGGTTCAAATCCGATAATTGATACCAGTCCCGGCCAATCAGAAGATCGCCACAGCCATGGCAATAGGTGCTACTCGCCGACTTGTCATGCACATTGCCGACATAAGGGTAGCGGATGCCGTTTTTAAGCGCGATGTCGCGCGCCCGGATCAGGGTTTCGGGCGGGGTGCGCGGATGATCCATCATTTTCCAGTCGGGGTGAAAGGCGGTGAAATGCATCGGCACATCGGGGCCAAGATTTTCACGCACCCAGTTGGTCATGGCATCAAACTCGCCGTCCCCGTCATTCTCGCCGGGGATGACAAGGTTGGTCAGCTCAAACCACACCCCGGTTTCCTGTTTAAGGTATTTCAGCGTTTCAAGAACATCAGCCAAATGGGCCGAGCAAAGCTTGTGATAGAAATCCTCTGTAAAGCCCTTAAGATCGACATTGGCCGCATCCATATGGCGAAAAAATTCTTCGCGCGCCTTTTCCCCGATATAGCCCGCCGTGACGGCCACGGTCCGTATGCCCGCTTCGCGGCAGGCTTGGGCAACATCCACCGCATATTCAAGGAAAATCACCGGGTCGTTATAGGTAAACGCCACTGCCGAACAGCCATATTCCTTGGCCGTTTGGGCAATCATTTCGGGGGTTGCCAGCGATCCCAGTTTATCCATCTGACGCGCCTTGGAAATCTCGTGATTTTGGCAGAACTTGCAGGTCAGGTTACAGCCCGCCGTGCCAAACGACAGGATCGGGGTGCCGGGCAAAAAGTGGTTGAGCGGTTTCTTTTCAATTGGATCAATGCAAAAGCCCGAAGACCGGCCCCATGTGGTCAGAACCATCTGATCGTCTTGGCGCGCCCGGACAAAGCACAGCCCGCGCTGCCCGTCTTTGAGCTTACAAAACCGCGGGCAGACATCGCACTGAATCCGGCCATCATCAAGATGATGCCAGTAGCGTCCGGGGACGGTATCAGTGTGTGTTAAGGCGGCGCTCATGGTTGGGGACTTTCGCTTTGCAAGTTTTCCTCTTTGAGCATCTAATTTTGATCAGGAAAATCTACGCATAATTCCGACACAACCCGACAAGCGAATGACCTATTATTTTCCTTTTTCGGAATTACAGCATGAATACTCAATACTTGAGACCAAGGTAAAAAATTCAAATTTTTCTCAGACTCTTTTTTAATTAAAATTCCTCTCTCCAAAGAACGAATGATATTTACGCCTGCCAGTAAATTCCCTCCGGGCATTTCAACATCGTAATAATTAGACATATCATTCAGGTCAGATTGAGCTTTTCCTGCACCGAAGCCAAGACACATGATGGCTACAATAGGAATTGTCACAATCATCAAACATCCAGTCGCCCCATACTTTTCCCGTATACGCGGCACGTCCGTAATTTTATTTGATATTACACCCCATATCACAGTCAAAGATAACCCAATCGCTGAAAAGTTTGGATCACTTGAAAACAATATCTCCGCGGCTGCAATAAGAAGGAAAACCGAAATCAATGCCTTTGGCGCAGATTTCCTAAACGCGCTATAAAACTTCGGATGCGGAGAGGTGGCGATTAATTCCTCCTCTGACAGCCCTTTTTCAATTCCTTGCGTGATCAATTCGTTCATCACTAACGCCAAGAAAGTTAAGACCGTAAGAGGCAACCAAGTAAGAGCAAGTCTAAACAAGTCTGAAACTGTCATTAACCCCATGAGCTCAAATCCGGCGACTTTAAAATAGGCCCATTCATAAAGTACTGACAAAACCAATGTTCCGCCCGACACTGCGGCCGAGAGTTCTGTGAAAGATAGTCTATTTGCCATTATAAATTCTGCTCATTGAGTAAATTAAGCTAATCACCGCACTTATTTTCTTTGTTGTATCGACCAATGACCTAGCAATACCTATTTATCACAAGCACCCTAGAGTCGACAGGAATAAGCATGACCATCATCCGTCCGCCTGCCGTTGCCGGAACGTTTTATCCCGCTGATGCCGATCTTTTGCGAAGCGAGATAGACGGGCTTATGGATGCGGCCTTTAAGTCGGAACAAGCGCAAGGTGATGCGATTCCCAAGGCGATCATTGTGCCGCATGCCGGATTGATGTTTTCAGGTGCAATCGCTGCGCTTGGCTTTGCCACCGTGCGCGCGCTCAAGGGTACGGTCAAACGCATTGTGATTGTCGGACCAGCGCATCGCATGGCGTTTCAGGGGGTGGCCCTTGCCAAGGCGGATGGGTTTGCCACACCGCTTGGCACGGTTAAGTGTGATCTGGCGGGGCTTCAGACCGCCCTGTCGTGGCCGCAGGTTCAGATTTTGGATGATGCGCACCGCCAAGAACACGGGCTTGAGATTGAATTGCCGTTTATCCAGCGGCTGTTTGGCGAGGACAGCGATATCGGGATAGTGCCATTGCTGGTCAGTCGCTGTGGCGCGCGACAGGTGCATGAGTTGATTGAAGCACTATGGGGCGGGCCGGAAACCTTGATGGTGATTTCGTCGGACCTGTCGCATTTCCATGAGTATGACACCGCCCAACAGATGGACAACCGCACGCGTGACATGATCGAGCGGTTTGATGCCGAGGGCATTGATACCAACGATGCCTGCGGGGCGTTGCCGGTTGCCGGGATGTTGATGTCTGCGCGCAAGCGCGGCATGCGGATCAAGACCCTTGGCATGGGCAATTCCGGCGATGTGACCGGCGATAAATCGCGCGTTGTCGGCTATGGCGCGTGGGCGATTTATACCGGGTCGGAAAAGATGCGTGAGCGCGATACGCGCGCCGAACCATCGGACGGATTTACCGGTACGACCGAACAGCTTTTGGCCCAACACGGGCCAGAGATGATTGATCTAGCACGGCAATCGGTCTGGCACGGCATCCGTCATGGCGGGCCGCTTAACGCCGATACATCATCTGTGTCCCCGGCCCTTTTGGAGCCCGGTGCGTGTTTTGTGACCTTGAAGAAATCCGGGCAGCTTCGTGGCTGTATCGGATCGGTGATGGCACATCGTGATTTGGCGACGGACGTCTGCGAAAATGCGTTTAAGGCCGGATTTGCCGACCCCAGATTTCCGCCGCTCCAAAAGGCGGATTTAAACGATGATTTGGAAATCTCGATTTCGGTTTTATCCCCGGCGCGTGATTTTCCGTTTGACAACGAGGCCGATCTGATTGCCAGGCTGACCCCGTTTGAGGATGGCATTATCCTGTCGGACGGCAATAATCGGGGACTTTTCCTGCCGCAAGTGTGGGAACAATTGCCCGAACCGGCCGATTTTCTGGCGCATTTAAAACGCAAGGCAGGCCTGTCGATGGATCATTGGTCCACCACCATGCGCGCCCAGCGGTTTATCACGCGCGGCATTTCAGGTAAGGATATTACGACGCACGATTTCTGGAAAACTTCCGATTAAAGGGTCAAGACCATCGCGACCGTTACAAACATCACCGCAACAACAGCCCCAAACAACCGCTATGCCGATTTTCTAAGTGCCGTTGCCACCTTCGAAGGAGTTTGGGGGCTTTATCGCAATGGCTGGCTGCTGTGTCCCGGCGATGACGGGCAGAAATTCTGCCCATTTTTCCCATCGCGTGATGATGCGGCGCACTGGGAGGATGCGGCTAATACCGGCTATGTCCCAACCGCGATTACGCTGGTGGAATTGATGGAAAGCCTGCTGCCTGATTTGGCGAAAAACGACATTGTGGCGGGCATTTCCCCAACCCCGGATGCTGGTCCCATTGTGCCGGGCCATGATCAGCTTCACCATGATTTGATCACCGCATTCAAGGCCGCAATCGCCGGGAAGTAGAGCAAAACCCTGTTGTTTGTCGTTTAGGGTCTAGACCGTGGCGGCAAAATTCCCTATGCCCTTTGCCATATAAACTTCACGCCAACACACGAGATTGCAATGACCATTGCCCTGCCCGCCGATGCCGATGCCCTTGAAAACGGTTTGATCGAGATTGCCCGTCTGGCCGGTGCGGCAATGATGGAAATCTATAAAACCGATTTCGATGTGCGGTCCAAAGACGATGCATCGCCGGTGACCGAGGCCGATGACGCCGCCGAGGCCGTTATTTTGCCGGGTCTGCGCGCGCTGACCCCGGATGTTAAAATCGTGTCTGAGGAAAGTGCTGCCAAGGGCGATGTGCCCGATGTTGACGGCGAGACGGATTTCTTCTGGCTGGTTGATCCGCTGGATGGAACCAAGGAATTTATCAAACGCAATGGCGAGTTCACGGTCAATATCGCGCTGATTTCCAAGGGTCAGCCGGTTCTGGGTGTTGTCTATGCCCCGGCGATTGAAAAGCTTTATTACGGCGATCCGCGTGGGGCCAAGCTGATCGACGGCGACGTCACCCCGACCATCACCGACATCACGGTGCGCGACATGCCCGAAGACGGGGTTGTTGTCGTCGGGTCACGCTCGCACGGCGATCCAGAGGCGATGAAGGCGTTTCTCGGTGACCTCCCGGTCAAGGAACTGCGCCCGGCGGGAAGTTCGCTGAAACTCTGTTTGGTGGCGGCCGGTGAAGCGGACCTGTATCCGCGCCTTGGCCCGACCATGGAATGGGACATTGGGGCCGGTCATGCGGTTTTAAAGGCTGCGGGTGGTGTGATTGAAAATATGGATGGGTCGCGATTCTGTTACGGCAAGGCCGATTTTCGCAACCCGTTCTTCATCGCGCGCAGCCCATCTGTGCCGGTAAAATATCAAGACTGATCCTTCGCAACAGCGGGCCAAAAACGAATTTCAAAGCATGATCAGCGGCTTGTGCTGTGTGCGCCGCACAAGGCACAGGCCGCAGGTGATTTAGCCAAAAATAAATCGCCTGAAATCCGCAGTTTCCTTGACTTTTTCACGCGTCTGAATTACACATGTCTTGTCGCCACACAACGTGTAGGTGACGTAAATAGCCGCCGGAATCACGGCGACGCGGTCCAGCTTCACCACCGCGGGGCGAAGTCGGGCTAGAGCGTAAATTGGCGCCGCCATTCTGTATGGCGGCGCTGCGCTGTTTGGGATGTACATTCATGCCCTTAATATTGTTTTCAAGCCTAAAATTTGAATGAAATCTGGCGCGAAACCCATTACGGTTGCATTTGTGAATTCATACAAATCCTATAATAGAAGAATTATTCCTCATGCCCCGTGACCCAATTTCCCCAAGCAACGATTTAATTTTCAATGTTCTCGACTACTGGCACAAAATCGAATTTTTCATTCCATTTGATCTTAAATCGCGATCTGATGCTGCACTTGCGCAAGATAAGCCTGCGCGCTGGCTTGATTATGTCCAGGGAGCACTTTCACTCGAAAGTTTAAAAAACACAGAGCTTACTCCTGATAAGGAAATTGGCGGATATACTCTATTCATCGGAGTTTTCGACAAGAATGAAGTTACATCTTTGTGTGAGCATATATCTCCTGCGAAAAAGGATGAAATCATTAGAACCGATGATCAGGAACGTGCGGATATCGAAGGGGAAACTTGCTTTGCGCAAATATACTTGTCAGCAGACGGTGAACCAGCCTTTGAAAATATGGCTGTGTCAACGTTACCTTGGGCAATCGGGAAAAGTCGAAAACACGGATTAAGTTTTCTTTCTATCGACAATTTTGAAGCCGACTGGCAACGTCTTGAAACGCAAATTTACAACTTCCAATCCAAACGGGAAGAAGAGTACCGAAAACGTCAGGAAGAAGATGAAACTCTAGAGAGAAACAGCATCTCATTTTCTGAGATCGTTGAACTTTCTGAACTCATAGCTGATTGGGCAGAGTTCTCTCCACGGGCAGATAATCGCGTTGCCTTTATGGAAATGTGGGTCAAAGAAAAACGACCACAGAAACAAGACGCCAACCCTTCCCCCCCTCAACTCGCAATCAATGAGGATGATGAGTTGGAAGATGAGGATGAAGATGAGGCCCAAGATCAAGTAACCGAAATCGGCATCCTAAATAGCTTTTTCATAAAAGATATCGAACGAGCATTACACAGCATTCTTAACAACCCAGAAAAAACGACCAACCTGCATCGATACATTTCTCAAGAAAATCCTGAAAAAAGAACAAACCTTTTTGACACAGAAGGTCAGAAAGAAATCATCAGACGCCTTTCTCCCACACAAAAGGTTAGAGGCCGCTGGTTTGATGAACCGCATCATATGATGAGTCTTATGCAGCAGTTTTCAATCAATACTGCATTTGATGAGCTGCAAGAAAACGGAATATTTTCAGTAAATGGCCCTCCTGGCACTGGCAAGACGACCTTGCTACGCGAAATATTTGCAGAAAACATTGTCCGCCGCGCTGAAGCCCTTGCCAGTTTCAATCATGCCCGAGACACCTTTGAGAAAAACGCGACTTCAATTTCAGTACCCGATTGCTACAGTAATAAATATCGACCACTGAAGAGGGAGTTGACCGGGTTTGAGATGGTCGTTGTCTCCGCCAACAATGCCGCCGTCGAGAACATATCTCGTGAGCTGCCTCAATCTGGCTCGATCGGAGACTTCTGGAAAAGTGACGAAGCTCCGGAGTACCTCAAATCAATTGCTTATAACATTGCAGCCACGGACGGTGCCGGCAAATTTCGACATCTTCCGGAAGATGAGATGCCATGGGGATTGGTTTCATGCGTTCTGGGAAAAGCGAAGAACAGAACTACTTTCAGGAACAAATTTCTATTTTCCGCCAAAGGATCTCATACAAAACAAAAACCTCATATAGCTCCGCTGGGTCTTTGGGATTGGTTAAAAAATTACGCGGGCCTCTCATTCAGAGATGCTCGTGAAGACTTTCAGAAAAAGAAAGAGACTTTAGATTTACTGAAAGCAGATCTTTCCACCTATGAGAGCCTAATTGAGAGGTTCGGAAAAACCTCTCTGCAACAGTTTCTATCTGTTTCGCAGGAAAAATACGATAGTGCCCAAAGAGCTCACCGGTTACTCATTGAAGAACAGAAAGCGATTAGAGACAAACTCAATCAAGTTGAGTTAACGCTCCGGTCATTGAAAGAGCAAGAACGGCTACTTGACCGAGAGGCGCCTGCATGGTGGGAAAAACTTTTTGCAACGGCAGCGGCACGTCGTCACAAAATTGATGTGCGGCACAATGCCAACGAGCAGCGCAATATAACTGCCAAAATCGCAAGTCTCAATCATGAGCTGTTAGGCGTCATCGAACCGGCTGTCGCAAATGCAGAAGATTATTTACAAAAAGCACTTGTCGACCTTGAAGCACACCGACAGGAATGGCAACAAGCCCAAGCGGAGCTTGATCGTTTCAAAGCTAAATATCCCGACATTAAAATTCCTACTTTCAGCCATGATATTGAGAATGATACATTTCAGATCGCGGGTCTTTGGCATACAGAAGAAATTGCCAAAGCACGTTCAGAGCTGTTTCAAGCAGCTTTGGTTCTTCACGAAGCATGGCTGGCTGAGGCAGCAGGCACAAAGGATAACAAAGGTCCGTTCAGAGACCATATCAATCTGATGAGCGCAATGCTGAGCTCGCCGAATGCGATAACAAGGCAACAAGATGCTCTAGCGATATGGCAAAGCCTCTTTATGATGGTACCCGTTGTATCGACCACCTTTGCGTCGTTTGGAAACCAGTTTTCAGCTCTCGGTCGTAACGCGCTGGGTTGGGTATTTATAGACGAAGCTGGCCAAGCTCCACCGCAGGCATCTGTTGGCGCACTGTGGCGCGGGAAACGTGTCGTTGCGGTCGGCGACCCACGCCAGATCGAGCCGGTTTTTACCGTCCCAACAACGTTGATTGACGCATTATCCGAACAATCACCAGATACGCAAAACGGGATTTATGCACCGAACAAAACCTCTGTGCAGGAGTTGGCGGACAAGTGGAGCAAATTTGGTTCTTATGTCGATAATGGAATGGGAGGCACGATATGGATCGGCAGTCCATTGAGGGTACACCGTCGCTGCATTGACCCGATGTTTTCCATAGCCAACAAGATCGCGTACGAAGACAATATGGTTTTTGGTCTGCCGAGCCATAAGAAAAAGCAAGATATATCGATTACTCAAGATAGTTGCTGGATTGACATAAAGGGGAGCGTTCGCGGGAAACAAACCGTTGATGCTCAAGTATCTTTCGTTGCAGAAGTAATTAAGAATCTCGCTGCGGACGGTAAGCTCCCACAGGATATCTTCGTTATCACTCCCTTTAAGGAAATTCGGCAAAACTTGATTAAAGACCTGAATGAACAAGTCAGAATCCCCAACCGCTTTAAAAAATCCCAATTTGATAAATGGTGCAGAACGTCGGTAGGGACTGTCCATACCTTCCAAGGAAAAGAGGCTGATATTGTCATGTTCATCCTCGGAGCAGATCATGAACATGATGGTTCTGCAAAATGGGCCTCGTCAAAACCAAATTTACTGAATGTCGCCTTAACAAGAGCGAAACAGCGAGTATTTATTGCAGGCGACCCTAGTCTATGGGGACAACAGAAATATTTTAGCACGGCTTTGAAGGGCCTTTCGAAAATCTCTGAAAACGAATTTATAGAGAGGCTACAATCACAAGGGCGACAACTTTAGGCATTCGTCCTTGTCATGGGCATGCTTCATCGCTAGGTATTTCAAGACACTGGATTTTTCTCTGGCGGTAAAGCATGTCTCCTGCCCTGACCATTCGTCCCTATTCCGAAGGTGCGCTGAGCCAAGCGGCGGGAAAACTGCGTGCGGGTGAATTGGTCGCCTTTCCGACCGAAACGGTTTACGGGCTGGGTGCGGATGCCACCAATGCCGATGCGGTTGCCGGGATTTATGCCGCCAAGCAACGCCCAAGCTTTAATCCGCTGATCAGCCATTTTCCCGACCGCGATGCCGCCGCCGCCCATGCAACATTTGATGCACGGGCCGACAAGCTGGCCGCCGCATTCTGGCCCGGTGCGCTCACACTGGTTTTACCAAAACGTTCCGACAGCACGGTGTGCGAGCTGACCACGGCGGGCCTGCCCAGCATTGCGGTGCGCGTTCCGGCCCATCCGATGGCGCGTGAATTGCTCCGTGCGGTTGGCCGCCCGGTTGCTGCCCCCTCGGCCAATCGGTCCGGGCGCATCAGCCCGACCACGGCGGGGCATGTTGCCCATTCGCTGGGCAATGCGATTGGCATGATTTTGGATGGCGGGCCGTGTGGTGTGGGGCTTGAAAGCACGGTGATTGATCTGACCACGGATCGGGTGGTGATGCTCCGTCCCGGTGGGATCACCAAGGAACAGGTTGCCGAGGTTCTTGGCACCGAGGTCATCATGGCCGAGACCGATGATAGCGCGCCCAAAAGCCCCGGTATGCTGACCAGCCATTATGCGCCGGGTTTGCCGGTGCGCCTTGATGCCACCGCCCCCGACAAGGCCAAATACGGCCATGAAATCCTTTTGGGGTTTGGCGATTGCGTGACCAAGGGGTTTGATGCGGTGTTGTGGCTTTCCAAATCCGGGAATGACGTTGAGGCGGCTGCAAACCTGTTTGCCCGCCTGCATGAAGCCGATCAGAAACGCTTTGACGGAATTGCCATTGCGCCGATCCCTGATACCGGGCTTGGGCTAGCGATCAATGACCGCATGAAACGTGCCAGTGCGCCGCGCGCCCCGCACCCATCGCCATAAGCGGAGCGATGCCATAATGACCCGCCCGCACGATGCCGCGATCCTTGAACTGAAAAACCTGCTTGGCCCGAAAGGCTGGAGCATGGAACGTGATGTTCTTGAAACGCATAACCGCGAGGCGCGTGGCAAATTCGATGGCCGTGCCGATATTATCCTGTTTCCCGCCAGTACCGATGAAGTCGCCAAGGCAGTTGCCATCTGTGCCGCACACGCCATCGCAATTGTTCCGCAAGGCGGTAATACCGGGCGCTGTGGCGGGGCGGTTGCCGATCAGGGTCAGGTTCTTTTGAACCTGAAACGCATGAACAGGATTACCGAGATTGACGCCCGCGACTTCACCGCAACCGTGGAGGCCGGTGCAATCTTGAAATCCATTCAGGATGCCGCCGAAGAACATGATCTTTTATTCCCGCTGAGCTTAGGCGCCGAGGGCAGTTGCCAGATTGGCGGCAACCTTGCGACCAATGCCGGTGGGCTTAATGTCATACGCTATGGCAATGCCCGTGATCTGGTGCTGGGGCTTGAGGTTGTTTTGCCCGATGGCAGCATCTGGAACGGGTTATCAAAGCTGCGCAAGGACAATAGCGGCTATGACCTGCGCGATTTGTTTATCGGGGCCGAAGGCACGCTGGGTATCATCACCAAGGCGACCTTGAAACTGTTTCCCCACCCCAAACATATTGCCACCGCATGGGTGGCAGTACCATCGCCCGAAGCCGCACTTGATTTGCTGGCACTCGCACGGCGCACGACCGGCGATGCGATTGCTGCGTTTGAGCTGATGTGCGGTTTTGCCCATGACATGTCGGTCACGCATCTGCCCAATCTGACGCGCCCGCTTGCCAGCCCGACCGACTGGCATGTTTTGATCGAACTGACGTCGTCGCGGCCCAAGGATGACCTGCAATCCTTGCTGACCGACCTTTTGACTGAGGCTATGGAAGGTGGGCTTGCGCGTGATGCGACCCTTGCGCAGTCGGACGCACAACGTAAAAACCTGTGGGCGATCCGCGAAGGCATTCCCGAGGCGCAAGGATTTGAAGGCGGCAGCATCAAGCATGATGTGTCCGTACCGGTATCAAAGGTCCCCGATCTTCTGACACATGGCATGGCTGAGGCGCGCGACCTGATACCGGGCATTCGTCCCTGCCCGTTTGGGCACGTCGGGGATGGCAACATTCATTTCAATTTTACCCAGCCGTTGGATATGGACAAAGCCGACTATCTCGCACACTGGGAAAACCTGAACCGCGTCATTCATGACATTGTTTCTGATCTTGGCGGATCGATCAGTGCCGAACACGGCATCGGGCAGCTCAAGCGCGATGAACTGGCCCATTATGCCAGTGCGGAAAAGCTGAAATTGCTGCGCGCGGTTAAGGCCGCAATTGATCCCGACAACCGGCTGAACCCCGGAAAGGTCGTGTAAACAGCCCGCGACCGCACGCCTAATTTCCGTCATTGCCTGAGTGATATAATACCCGCAACGATAATCATCATGATGCCGGTGAGTGACAGCGCATCGGGCGTTTCGGCAAAGAACAGCACACCCCAGATGAATGAAAACCCGACATAGGCAAAATCGAAGGTGCCGATCATTGGCGATGGCCCGTTTTGATAGGCAATCGCCGCCCCGATGCTGCCAATCAGGATCGAGGCCGCCAGCATCGCCATTATACCGAAATCGGGGAGCGTCATGGCACTCCACGGGGCAAGCAGAAAGCCATCTCGCACCTCATCAGAAAGCATGCTGATCACGGCGGCGGCCACTCCGCCGACCGCCACAAAGGCACAGTTTAGCGCAAGGGAAAGCTTGATCGGATGTTCGGCCCGGCATTTGGTCCGGGTCAGGATCATCGCAACCGCATAGAGCATGGCCGACAGTAAGGGCAGCAAAGCATAGCCGTTAAAATTCCAGGCATCCGGCCGCAGGATCAAGACCACCCCGGCAAACCCCAGAATGACAGCAAGCCAGCCCTTTTTGCTGATCGTGCTTTGGGTGATGGCGGCGGTAAACAGGGTGATAAAGATCGGCAGCGTGTAATAGGTCGCAGCAGCGACAGACAGGGTCAGATGCGGCAGCGAAAGGTAATAGCTGATCCACATCACGACCAGCAAAAGACTGCGCAAGATGGTCCAGCCCACCGCATCCCCAGGACGCAAGGATGCAGGCGACCGGATCACCAGATAACCGACCAGAAACGGGATTGCGATGGCCGAGCGGATGACAAAAATCTGCCAGATCACAAACGTGCTGCTTGATTGCTTGATCAGCGCATCGCCCAGTGACAGGGCGAAAACCGTAAAAATGATCGTTCCCACGGCAAGCGGGATACGGTCACGATAATCAGAGACAGATGAGCTTTTCATGGCATCCAGCATAAAGCGAGGTTCGCGTTGGGCGATAAAACCCTATCACCCTTGCTACCCAAAAATGAACCCCGGATATCGCCAAACAAAAAGGGCGCCCGAACCATCGGACGCCCTTAATATCATCGTTTTAAGCTACTGGCTTATTCAGCCGGGCCTGCCCAAGGGGACATGCTGTCGAGCTTATCCTGACGGCGGGCTTCTGGTGACTTTTTCCAGTCATTGCCAAAGGCGGCTGATTCCCATGAACCGTAGCTTGGGTTTGGCAGCATGAACCAGCGTTCGCCCCAGTAATCGCCATATTTGGCCATGACATCAAGGCGCTCATCAAGCGTGCCATCAATGTCATCGGTGAAGTCACCAAAGTTGTCACCAAACATCATGATCACACGGTAATCGTCGGCAACTGCCTTACGACGAGGTTCTTTGGCCGAACCCCATGTTTCGATTTCACCGCGTAGCATGACGTGCTTTTCATCGGCGAACGGGAAGCCGTATTCCTGAAGGTTTTTGATGGTTGCGGCTTGTTCCGGGGCCTTACGGTTGGACACGTAAAACACTTCGACACCCTTGGCAGCTGCTGCCTTGGTGAATTCAAGCGCGCCCGGTGTCGGGGTCGAAATCGCATCATTCACAAATGCCGCCCAGGTTTTGGAGCTATAGCTGGTATCTTCAGTCACAACCCAGCTCTGATACGCTGAATTATCAAGAACCGTCTCATCAACATCCAAAATCACAGCCGGTTTTTTGGCCATGAAATTGCCGTCCTGCTCAAGGGCGGCGGTCCAGCTGTGATCGCCGATGGCAGCAGGCAGAAGACGGGTCGCACCAGCATAAACAGACATTGCCGTGGCTTTATATTCAACCGATGTCTGAAGCCAAAGCGTGCCGTTCAGGCCATCATTCTGGGCTGGTTCCTGCGCACTTGCGCCAAATGCGCAAAGCGCACTGGTCGCCATGATGGCGGCAACACCGAAGGATTTTGCAATAAATGTCATTTTAGTCTCCCTGTTGATTTCCCGCCCATTGGAAGCTGACCATACAGACAGGATTTAAGCAGCATGCCATTGCAGTGCGGCAAAGAAAAAGCCTTTTTCCAAAATCACTCGGAAAAAGGCATTTATGACACTTTGATAAAACCGCCACGCGGCAATTGTCATGCGGGTTTCATGCGGTTGAACGCTTTTCAAACGACGTGAACCCGTCTTCAAGTGCCGGTTCCTCGTGAATGCGATCAACCAGCGCATGGGTAGGGCCTTCGTGGCAGGCGGCAACCATTGACCGCACAGCATCAACCGAGCCGCAAAATACGGCTTCCACCGTGCCATCGGTGCGATTGCGCACCCAACCGGTCAAGTCGCGCTTTACGGCCTGTTCCACCGTCCAGGCACGATACCAAACGCCCTGCACCCGGCCTTCAATCCGGGCATGGACGGCAATATTGCCAGAACCGGTTGCAGGATCGGGGCGTGTATCGGTCATGGGAACGTCGTCTCCCTACTTGCATATTTGGCGGCGTTATTTGGCTACCTTATTTGGCACCGGGAATTTTGGCATGCAGATGGGCGGTATCCTGAAACGCCTGTTTCTGCGCGTCCGATGCCGGGGCCTGATGGTTGTCTTTCCATGCGTCATAGGTCATGCCATAGACGACTTCACGCGCACCATCATAATCCATGGTGACACCTTTTTCACCCGCCGCCGCCAGATACCATTTTGCCAAACAGTTACGGCAAAACCCGGCCAAATTCATCAGATCGATGTTTTGAACATCCTTGCGGTCCTGAAGATGCGTCACAAGACCGCGAAAGGCCGCCGCTTCAAGTTCGAGCTTGGTTTGCGGATCAAGGTCAGCCGCCGGACCATTGGCAAGGGAGGCCTCTGTTGACATTTCCGAGCCTGCGCAATCAGACATTCTCCATACTCCCGGCTTTGCTGTGCTGTTCAAGTTTGGCGATCACATCAGGGACATCGGCAATGGTTTCGACCGTGACAAACTGGTCGTTGTCGATTTCGGTCTGATCAACCATTTCATGCACCCATGTGATTTCATAAGGAATGTGGATCGCAGCCCCGCCCGACGCAAGGACCGGCAGGATATCGGATTTCATCGAGTTGCCGATCATGACGGCTTCTTGCGGGTCCACACCATAACGGCCAAAGATATTGCGATAGGTCAGCGGATCTTTTTCCGAGACGATCTCAATCCCGTCAAACAGGTCTTCAAACCCGGACCGGTCGATTTTAAGCTGCTGGGCAATCAGATCACCCTTGGTGATCAGCACAACCTTGTAATCAGGATCATCGGCATAGCGTTTCAGCACGGTCTCGGCCCCGTCAATAATCCGGGTCGGCGCACGCAGCATCGATTTTCCGATTTCGGCCAGCCTGTGAATGTCTTCGGCACTGATCTTGCGATCGGAAAGCTCAATCGCGGTTTCGATCATCGACAGGGTAAAGCCCGTCACGCCATAGCCATAGATCGAAAGATTGGCCAGTTCGGCCTGATACAGGCGATCATCAACCTGATCGGCGGGCACATAATGACCAAGCATCTCACGCAGTTCGATATGGGCTTGACGAAAAAGCGGCTCGTTGTGCCACAGGGTATCATCGCCGTCAAAAGCAATCAGTTTATACATAGGGACGCCTCGTTTCTTGTTATTGGATGGCAAGCATACATAGGGGTTCAGCCTCAATTTGCGACCATATGGCAGAGCAAATCGTCCGTAAAGCCCCGTTATCTGTATTTAAGACGCGTGAATGCGTTGGGAAAGGGGTTGAAACCGAAAGCATTCGAACAGGTGAAAGCAAAAATATCCGCAACCGGAAAATCTTGCTTACATCCACACCGACAAAATGGTTGCCAGAACCGTGATCACAACACCTGCCGTCAGGATCAGGGTAAAGTGTTGGCGTTGGCGGCGGCTGATGATGTCGTTCGCGGCGTCATAGTCAAAGCGTTCCATGCGGATGTTGGCATCCAGAACACCCATGACGGCAAGATCATCGATGGCGGCATCCATCATCACCGGCGGGCCGCAGACAAAGGCGACCATTTCAGCGGCATCCCGCCCATCCAGAAGCCTGACAAGGTGGGTTTGGTCATAGCGGGCTTTTTGTACCGTGATGTTTTCAATATTGGTGGGGTCCTCCCCCTCCCCATGTTCAAACAGGCAAAGCGCGCGCAGATCAAGGTTTTCCTGCAACCCGGGCAACTGATCCCTTAGCAGGCGCAGTTCTGCCCCATCGCGCACGGCAAGCAGCAGATAGACGGGGCTTGTTATCCGGTATTCGGCAAGCTGGGCCAGCACCCCCAGCACCGGGACGATGCCAATGCCGCCTGCGATCAGAAGGACCGGCTTGCTGATGTCCACCTTTTGCAGAGTGAAGCTGCCATGCGGGCCATCAATCGCCACCGGCGTGCCCGGCACAAGGGCGGGTACCGTATGGGTCATGTCCCCGGCATCGCGGATCATGAAACGCAGGCGTGGCAGTTCGGATGGTAGGGATAGGATCGAAAACGGATTGTCCGTGACACTGTGGCGCCTGCCAAGCGTCAGCCAGGCAAATTGCCCGGCAGTAAACCGGAATGCCCCATCCTTTGGCCCGCGCAGGATCAGTTCGGCAATACCGGGCGCACGGGTATGAACAGCGTCAACCACAAAGCCCTGTGCGCGTCCCTGATACAGCCGCCAGACATAGATAATGCCAATCGACCCAAGGGCGATGACGGCAAGCACAATAATCGTGCCGGTCCCCAGCGGATCGGCAAACAGCCGCGCATGGACAAAGGAATGGTGGAGCGCCAGCACCATCGCCGCAACCGCCAGCCCCCCGTGCAACAGGCGCCAGATTTCATAGCGCGCCATTTGATGACGCAGATATTTCGCCCACAGAACCAGCAGCAGCAATATGCCCGCCGCAAGCGTGCCGCCAAGCAAACCGGTCGAGGTGATCATTGCCGCAAGGCGCGCAAGCAAGACATCCGGTGCCCAGCTTTGCGCACGGAACATAAACCCGGCAATGTGGCCGACAATCACCAGCAACAGGGCACCCGCCGCCACCCGGTGAAAGCCCATGGTCCGGTCCAGCCCTATCCGCCCGGAAATCTGTTCAAACCGTCCGGATGTCAGAAATTGCAGCAACAGCATCGCCATGGCGAGGATGCCAAGCGCGCGGCCAATCAGCGGGGCCAGATTTTGCCCATGGCGCGCACCACCACCCAGCGAGATCGCGGCAATCACCGGCCCCACGGTCAGAACAAGGTAAATCACCCCCAGCGCCCATCCCGGCAACCCCCGTGGGCGGGAGATTTTCGGTTTTGGCCGAGGATGCGTCTTATGGTCTGTGTTCTGGCTGACTGTCATTGGCCCCTACCCCGAAATATCACAGTCCCGGGATGGTAAATGATTGCAGCGCACCGCACCATGACATTGCGCAATCCACAAAAAAGGGGATTGCCGAAATGCTGGCAATCCCCCGTAAACGTCTGGTGATGAAAGACCGATCAGTCTTCGTCTTTTTCGAACTCGATAATAATGGCATCGACCGACAGGTTTGCGCCCTGCTCGGCGTGGATTTTTTTGACCACCCCTTTGCTTTCGGCCTTCAGCACATTTTCCATCTTCATTGCTTCGAGGATGCAAAGCTCTGTGCCCGGCTGAACCGTCTGGCCTTCTTCGACCGACACCTTGACCAAAAGACCGGGCATGGGCGATTGCAGGAAGTTTGACATGTCTGGCGGGGCCTTGAACGGCATCAGTTTCTGGAGTTCCGCCACGCGGGGCAGCATGACCTTGAAACTGCGCTGAATGCCATTGGCCGACAGGCGATAGCCAACGCCTTCAAGATCGATCTGCACACAGACCGGGGTGCCGTCGATTTCACCGACAAACATCGCATCGCCGATTTTCCAGTCGGACACAACGCCATAACTACGATCGCCAATGGCGACGATGTAATCGCCGTTAACACCATCAAATTCGATATCGAATGCGGTGTGGTCATCGCCCGATACGGCGACCCAGCTTTCGGCAATTTCAAGCGGATGGTCGCTGACCTGTCCGGTGATCCCGGCGTTGCGTTCGGCAATCCGTTGATTGATATAGCCCGCAACCACAATCAGGGTGGCAGGATCATCATTGGGCAAATCATCGGCCGAGAACCCGTTGGGGTATTCTTCGGCGATGAAGTTGGTGGTGATGTTGCCGTCCTGAAACCGCTTATTGGCCATAACTGCCGCCAGGAACGGTATGTTATGCGAAATGCCGCGGATGTAATAGGCATCAAGGGCGGCGCGCATTTCACCAATGGCGTCATCGCGGGTTTCGCCATATGTCACCAGCTTTGCGACCATCGGGTCGTAAAACATTGAAATTTCCCCGCCTTCAAACACGCCGGTATCGACACGTACCGACGCACTTTCGGCGGGCGGTTGATAGCGCACCAGACGCCCCGTGGACGGCAGGAATTCGCGGAAGGGATCCTCGGCATAAATGCGGGTTTCCATCGCCCAGCCGGTAAGCGTCACGTCATCCTGTTTTAAGGTCAGTTCCTGCCCGTCGGCGATCTTGATCATCCATTCAACAAGATCCTGCCCAGTGACCAGTTCGGTCACCGGATGTTCGACCTGAAGCCGGGTGTTCATTTCCAGAAAGTAGAAATTCTTGTCCTTATCAACAATGAATTCCACCGTCCCCGCCGAGCAGTAATCCACCGCGCGTGCCAGTGCGACGGCCTGTTCACCCATGGCCTTACGGGTGGCGGGATCAATAAAGGGTGACGGGGCTTCTTCGACGACCTTTTGATGGCGGCGCTGAATGGAGCATTCGCGTTCGCCCAGATAAATCGCGTTGCCGTGTTTGTCGGCCAGCACCTGAATTTCAATGTGGCGGGGCTCTTCGACGAATTTTTCAACAAACACCCGGTCATCGCCAAAGGAACTGGCGGCCTCAGACGTTGCGCGTTCGAACCCTTCGCGGCATTCGGCGTCATTGCGCGCGATGCGCATGCCCTTGCCGCCACCGCCTGCTGATGCCTTAAGCATCACCGGATAGCCGACATCATTGGCGATTTTAACCGCCTCAATGGTGTCCTTGATGACCCCCATGTATCCCGGAACTGTCGATACCCCGGCATCTGCGGCAATTTTTTTCGAGGTAATTTTATCGCCCATCGCAGCAATCGCGCCATTCGGCGGACCGATAAAGGCGATTTTTGCTGCGTCCAGCGCCTTGGCAAAGGTCTGATTTTCCGACAGGAAGCCGTAGCCCGGATGGACGGCCTCGGCTCCGGTCGATTTGCAGGCCTCGATGATCTTTTCAATGATCAGATAGGACTGATTGCTGGGTGCAGGTCCGATGTTAACGGCCTCATCGGCCATCTGAACATGCAGAGCATTTTTATCCGCATCGGAATAAACCGCGACGGTTTTAATGCCCATTTTGCGGGCTGATTTGATCACACGGCAGGCAATTTCACCGCGGTTGGCAATCAGGATTTTCTTAAACATTATTCTGTCTCCCAATATGACTTGGCGGCTTACAACGGAATGTTGCCGTGTTTCTTTTCCGGGTTCTTGATGTCCTTGTTGCGCAGCATCGCAAGCGACCTGCACACGCGGCGGCGCGTACCATGCGGCATGATGACATCGTCAATGAACCCTTTGCGGCCCGCAACAAACGGGTTGGCGAATTTTTCGCGGTATTCCTCGGTGCGGGCTTCGATCTTGGCCGGATCGTTCATATCAGCGCGGAAGATGATCTCCACCGCGCCCTTTGGCCCCATGACGGCAATTTCAGCGGTCGGCCAGGCATAGTTGACGTCACCGCGCAGATGCTTGGACGCCATCACGTCATAGGCCCCGCCGTATGCCTTGCGGGTGATCACGGTGACTTTGGGCACGGTGGCCTCCGCATAGGCATAAAGCAGCTTGGCACCATGTTTGATGATGCCGCCATATTCCTGTGCGGTGCCCGGCATGAAGCCCGGAACGTCAACGAATGTGACAATCGGGATGTTATAGGCATCGCAGAACCGCACGAACCGGGCGGCCTTTTTCGAACTGTCGATATCAAGGCAACCCGCCAGCACCATTGGCTGATTGGCGACCACACCGACCGTACGGCCATCCATGCGCGCCATGCCGACAATGATGTTTTTGGCGTAATCGGGTTGAATTTCGTAAAAGTCGCCTTCGTCAACGACCTTTGCGATCAACTCCTTCATGTCATAGGGCATGTTGGTGTTTTCAGGCACCAGCGTATCGAGCGAGAAATCATCGCGTTTGACCGGGTCTTCGCACAGGCGCGCGGGCGGGTCTTCCTTATTCGACAGCGGCAGGAAGTCCATGAAACGCCGGGTCTGAAGCAACAAATCCACATCATTGTCAAACGCCAGATCAGCCACACCCGACACGCTTGTGTGGGTGGATGCGCCGCCAAGCTGTTCGTGGGTGACTTCTTCGTGGGTCACGGTTTTCACCACATCTGGGCCCGTCACGAACATGTATGAGCTGTCCTTGACCATGAAAATAAAGTCGGTCATGGCCGGGCTATAAACCGCCCCGCCCGCACACGGCCCCATGATCAGGGAAATTTGCGGGATCACGCCGGATGCCTCGACATTGCGCTGGAACACGTCGGCATAGCCCGCTAAGCTTTCGACACCTTCCTGAATGCGGGCCCCGCCGGAATCATTGATGCCAATCACGGGTGCGCCGACCTTCATCGCCTGATCCATGATCTTGCCGATTTTACGCGCATGTGCACCGGAAAGCGCACCGCCAAACACGGTGAAATCCTGCGAGAACACAAACACCAACCGGCCATTGATCGTGCCATGACCGGTGACGACACCATCGCCGGGAATGCGGTTTTCGGTCATACCGAAATCCACGCAATCATGTTCGACAAACATGTCCCATTCCTCGAACGAACCCGGATCAAGCAACACATCAATCCGCTCACGCGCGGTGAGCTTTCCTTTTGCGTGCTGATTATCGATCCGGCGCTGCCCACCGCCCATGGCGGCCTCGGCGCGCTTCGTTTCGAGTTTGGCGACGATATCTTGCATGGTGCATTTTCCCTGCTGTGAACGGCGTTACGCGCATTTCGCCCAAAGAACGTATTCTAGATCATGAAATAGCATTATTCGGTACTGGAATGCCAATTATTTTTATCACTTGGGATTCATCATAGAACTCTCTGTAAAACCCTGATTTCCCTAACGTCATTGCGATATGCCTGTTTTCTGTGGACTAAAGTCTAGGCCACGTAAAAACGGATGGAACCCACCCCCGACAGCCACAAACGCAATGTGCTGCGTGCTCACTGTCTTATTCTGACGTGCAATCAATGCTATCACTCTTGCAAAGAATGACGTGTGATACGTCGCGACATGAGCCCCCCTTAACGTTAAGTGACCAGAAATTTGATGTTTAAAATCAAGCCCCGCACCACAGAACCAACTGGCGACGATACCCCTGCCTCATCGCTTTGGCGTTATATCTGGCGCATGAGTGGCTGGCATCAGGTTGCGGTCTGCAGCCTTGCGGTTCTTGTTGCCATTTTGGGGATCGCCCCGCTTGAGCTTCAGCGCCGACTTGTCGATGACGCAATCAGCAAACAAAACCTCGATCTCCTTGTGACGCTGGCATCGATTTATGGCGCGATCATTATCTTGCAAGGCGTGATCAAGCTTGGGCTTCGCATGTATGAAGGGTGGCTGAGTGAAAGTGCGATCGCACATAACCGCCGCCATTTGACCCGCCTTTATGCCGAAGATCAAACCGGTCACCACGACCCCGACGATAAAAACGCCAATAACAACGGGCGCGCGGTATCGATCATTGGCGGCGAGATTGAAAAGCTGGGCGGGTTTGTGGGCGACGGGCTGTCCCAGCCGATTGTCAACAGCGGCATGCTGATCTTCGGGCTTGGCTATATGCTCAGCGTCGAGCCGATTGTCGGCCTGATCGGGGTGATCGCCCTGATCCCGCAGGTCGCCCTTGTCCCGGTTATTCAAAAACGGATCAATGCGCTGATTGAAGAACGCGTGACCAAAATGCGCGATGTCAGCGATGAGTTATCGCAACTGGCGCCGGGTAAGAAAAACACCCAGACGGTCGACGAAATCAATGACGGCGTTTTGCGCCTGTTTGATAACCGTATGAAGCTGTTTTTGCTAAAATTCGGGATGAAGGCCCTGATCAATTTCCTCAATGCGCTGGCCCCGATCTGTGTGCTGGTGGGCGGCGGCTATCTGGTTATTCAGGGGGAAACATCGGTGGGTATCATTGTCGCCTTTATATCGGGCTTTGACCGCATGTCATCGCCGATGCGTGAATTGCTGTCCTATTACCGGGTGGCGTCACAGGCCGCTGTCCAGCACAGGTTGATTGCCAAATGGATGAGCTAGACTCCTCATTCAAACAGTCGCGCATCGACCTGTTTACACCAAAACACGTCACAAACCCGCCTTTCTGACGTCCTTTCTTTCAGAACAGATTGAAACGCTTTCGCACGTCTTGTGAGCACGCAGCAAAGCTGTGAATCCTTGCCGGGGAAAAGTGTTTTGGCACCTGGTGAAAGGCAGACAGATGGCGCTTGATCCCTCCCTTCTTTCGGGCCTGCAAACCGCGCAGAAGGGCATTGTCCTTGTGATCCGCGATTTGCAAAAACGCCCCGATTATAGCAAACAGCCCGATTTCAAAACCTATGTGACGCGGTTTAACGCCTATAATCAGGCGCTGCTTAATGCGCTGGCGCAAAGCACGCTTTCAAGCGACATGCGCGAAGCCTTGGTCACCCAGTCCAAGAACGATGTCCTGCCCGATATCGAAAAGCTGATCCATGACAATATCGCCCAATCGCAAATGGGACAGCTCAACACGAACCAAACCATTTCGGCCCCTCTGGCACTTGAACAGAACAAAACCCTTTCTGCTGAACAAGCCGACATTCAGTCCCTGAACGCGCTTCTGAGTGTCGACGACACCACGGATACAAATCCTAAACAGTCCAACACGCAGTCAAACAGCAACGAGGATTCACCAGAACCCCAAACGCGTCCAGACGACACAACAGATTCCGAACCGGTACAAACGCCCCCACCCCGGCCGTATGCGCCGGAAATCATCCCCAAGACCGAGGTTATTTCACGCTTTTCCGAATGGGCACGCAGCCTGGGCGGGGAAGATACCGACGCCGCGTGACGGCGTCGAGCCCCCCCATACGAAAGCACCAACCACAGCCACAGCACAGCCCCCCTTTTTGCCAAAGGAAAGCACCGATGCCAAATTTAGATCCCACCAGCCAAGACTTTTACGATCTCGTCATCGTCGGGCGCGGCTATAGTGCATCGACCTATCTGTTCACCGCTGATCTGAGTTGGTGCCGGAAAATTCTGATTATTGCCGGGCCGGATGCGTGGGAGCATGTGGTGCGTGGGGATGGTATCGTCAATCATGCCAATTACATCTATGCGCGCGATAATCCCAGCGCACGTATCAATCCCACCCCCGAAGCACCCGAGGGCAACAAGACAACCCTTAAGGATGAAAACGCCGCGATCATTGCCAAGGCCGTAGCTTGGTTACAGGCAAAAAACATCACCGTCACCCAACATGACGGGATAACAACAGCAATCGGTAAAAAGGACTATCTTTCGACGGCTAACATCAACAGAGGCCAACTTGTTAAGCGTGGCAATCTCGACATCTATCCCTTTGCGATCAAAGCCAACAGCTCCCAACCCATTTACGAAATCACATACAACAAATGGAATGCACTGCCCGGCGCAAACTGGAACGACGTCGCCGTAGAAGCCCAACCAACCGTCACAGCCCTGAAAGTCGTTTATTGCGGCGGTGCAGGCCCGCATATCGACTATTACAATAATGGGAAATTCGACAAAGCCACCTTCATGGATCTCGATAGCTTCATGCGCAGCAACATTGTCCCGACCCAAGACGGGAACAATAAGATCGTGCTCCTCGGTCCCAACGCTGGTGTGGATGCCGCCGTCAAAGCGATCAGCAAGGGCTTTGAACTCTATTGGTTGATTTCCGGCCCGCAGGACAGTAATCCCGCATGGCTTTCCACCAAACACTACACGACCACACGTGATGATCAAAATCCGAAAACGGGTCAGGATGCCATCGATGATGCAAACGGTTGCATTGTAAATTACCCTAAAAGCGGTCGTCCATCCTTTGTCGGCACGGCAGTTCCAAACAATGCGAACGCCCCCCAAAATGCCCCATACACCATATCGTTTGGCCAAAATGAGGTCTTCAAACGTAGCGACGAAGATACAAAATTCACAAGTATTGAAGTGGGATGTGTCGTCTATGCCACCGGTCAGGCACCGGACAAGGACGAAAAGTCCGGCCCGAACGACATTGTCTCGCGCATTGGCCCAGCCAAGGTACTTGAACCTATTTTGACAAGTGAAAAACTCACACCGATCTATGACACCAATCAGCGCTTTGGAAACTGGTATGAAACAGCCCTTGGCCTGAAAGACAAGGATCACAGCCCATATACCGGGCTGGAAGTCTTTGGCGCGGCGGCATTCGCCCTTTCAGGCGGTAGCAATGTCAAACAAGCATTCTTTGAAAATGCCGGATTTTACAACAACGCGCTCGATACCAGCATCCAGCCCGAGCAAAACATAGGCAACTGCCTTAAAGCCATTCAGAACAGCAGCTGGAACGACAGTGCCCATGCGACGCGCCTGTATGATTACTTCAACACGCAAGACAGCATTCCGGCCGTTAACACGTCCATGACAGCAATTTTGCCACGCCTCTATCTGCAAACGCTTCTTGCCGCCGATCAGCTTGGTGTTGTCAAAAACCAGATCGAAGCGGCAACCGGGTTCGGGCTGATTGCAGCGTCAACTGATACCCACGCGTGGATCGTCAAGGCATCAGCCTTGCAGCAGGCCAGCCAGCAGATCAAAAACGCAATCGACGGCTTACCAAAGCCTGCCACAGCCAATGACCTTGGGCCTTTGAAAGAGGCCGTCGGGCAATATACCACCGCACAAGATGACTTTGATGAAGTCGACAATTCCGTTAACGATGCAGCCGCAGAATATATCGCACGGCTGCCAAAGGACGAGCGTGAAACGCTACAAAAAGAGGGTTTCCGGACAGATCGCTTTGCATTTGAAATAAACTGGGCCGTACAGAGATTGTCTTTTGAAGTCCGCTGGCTCAGTGGCTCAGATGAGCGCTACCTTAATCAACGATACCAACAGGATGTTCTTAAAAAGATACCTTCAGTCCAAAGGCAACTGACCAATCTGCAAGCGATCTTCCAGGCTTCGGTAACGGGCAACATACAATCTGCGATCAATTTCAACAGCATGGACAGAACACAGCTTGCGGTTCTTTTGGCGGCAAAATACCCGGCGATCCTTGCGCCTGATTGGCGACCAATCACAGCACAGATTCTTGAAGGCCGCAGGTTCTCGCCGTGGGGTTACGCACCAGATCAGATCGCCGAAATCGAAACATGGCTTGACGCTATGAACAAAGGCACAAAATCGGTGAATGAGTTTCCCGACCTTGTGACCTAATCCGCGGCACGTTCGAGATAAAGTCACCGCACCAAGAGAATCCTTAACGCACCATCAGCAATTCAAGATACCGCCCGGTGGCGAGAATTTCGGCGCGGTGACGGTCTCGGCGCTCAATCGCTTCGAAGTCTTCGCCCCAGTTCTCAATCGAATATTCTTCATCCAGCAACGCGCATTCGGATGCTTCTTGCGCGCTGATGCGGCCATGCATGACGGCAAGACCGACAATCACGGAACCCGATACGGTTGTCAGGTTGTGCAATGCGGTCAGATAATAATCGTCAAAGCCATCAATCAAACCCTGAATCCGCGCAAGGGCATCCTCGTTTTGGCTGACCGGCATGACGCCTTCGGTCACGATCAGCTCAATGCCAAGTTCCTGTGCGACCCAATCAAGAAGCGGCTGCCAAGCTTTTGCCTGACGTTCGATCAGGTCTGTGGGGAAGCTTGCCCGATAGCATAACAGGTCAGACCGGCCATATCCGGTCAGTTCCGCCACCACGGTTGGGCGATTTGGCCGTACGCGGTCAATGGCGGTGGCCGCACGTTGCATGATCGGCATGGTATGGGGCAGGATTTTTTCGCCCTGCGCATCCCATTCCGCAGCAATTTCACGTGCCAGCACCTCGGACGGCAGCAGGAAGTCTGCCTTGGCCGGTGTTTTCACCGAGCGTCCGTCAAGCTGGACACGCCATCCCGCACCGCTGTCATCAACAGCAGCATCGGCCTTTTTATAGAAGCGATTGATCGTTTGTGTAACCATGATCGCCATATGCCTAAAAGCAGAGTTCGGCGCAAGGGGTTTCAGACGGTTTTACGTCATCAGAACGCCATTTAGGCGATTATCAGAAATTTCTGTATAATTTTTGATCAATTTAACCCATTGACCAAATAGTAAACATCCCTACTCTGCGACGTGAATATGACAAAAGCGCGAAAATGCGCGACAATAATGGACATGGCATGTGCCTTGCTGTGTCGTCAGGGGATTATTTCGATTGCAGGGCTGATAATAACAGTCCGAAATCAGGAGAGGCTTCATTCGTATGACAAAATTCACAACCCGATTTTTTAGCGCCGCACTTGGCGCATCACTAAGTGCTGCGATTGCGTTTGGCGCAACGTCGGCCAAGGCCGAGATGGACCTTAAATTTTCACTCGACTGGAAATATGAAGGTCCGGCTGCCCCTTATATTCTGGCCAAAAAGAACGGCTATTACGCCGACGAAGGGCTTGATGTCACGATTGACTCTGGCAACGGTTCGGTCGGGGCGATCACGCGGGTTGCCAGTGGGGCCTATGACGTATCACTGGCCGATATCAATTCGCTGGTTGAATTTAACGCCACCAACCCGGACCGCGCCATGAAGTCGATCTTCATGGTCTATGACCGCCCGCCGTTTGCGTTGTTCATGCTTAAGAAATCAGGCATCATCAAACCCGAAGATCTGATTGGCAAGACGCTTGGCGCGCCGGTGTTTGACGCATCGCGCAAACTTTACCCGGCCTTTGCGTCGGCAACCGGCCTTGATGTCGATGCCGTCAAATGGGAAAGCATGGACCCGCCGCTTCGTGAACCGATGCTGGTGCGCGGCGATGTGGATGCGATTACCGGTCACTATTTCACATCCATCCTGAACCTGCAGGCACAAGGCATTGGCAAAGAAGACCTGACCGTTTTCCAATACAAGGATTTCGGCATGGACTTTTATGGCAACGGCCTTCTGGCATCGCCGGAAATGATGGAAAAGCATCCTGAAGAACTGCGCGGCTTCCTGCGTGCTGTTGTCAAAGGCTGGCGTGCGGCGATTGAAGACCCGGCATCGGCCATCGCAGCCCTTAAGGAAGTCGATCCACTGATTGACCCGGCCCTTGAGCTACAGCGCCTTCAGATGGCGATTGACGAAAATGTCGTCACCCCGGACAGCTTGGAAAACGGCATGGGCATGGTCAAGACCGACCGTATGGCCAAGGCGATTGATCAGGTTGCACTGGCCTTTGGCTTTGAAAACAAGCCAACTGTGGGCGATGTCTTTACCGATGTCTTTATGCCAGGCGAGGCCGACCGCCAGATCAAGTAATAAAAACTGACATCCGGGGCAGGTTATCCTGCCCCGGCATGCAATGATCGCGCCCATAACACATAACAAAAAACAATCCGGACAAGCAGGGGGAATGACTGCCGTGTCTAAAAGCTTTGTCGAACTCAATAACGTCACGATGCGCTATAGCGAAGGCGACGAACTCGCCCTCGACACCACCAACATGAAGATCAACAAGGGCGAGTTTGTCGCGGTTGTTGGCCCGTCGGGGTGTGGCAAATCATCCTTGCTGAAACTTGTATCCGGCCTGATGCCGCCGACCGATGGCATTGTGCTTGTTGATAATAAGGAAGTTTCCGGCCCGCTTAAAATTGTCGGCATGGCGTTTCAGAATCCGACCCTTTTGCCGTGGCGCACGACACTTGATAACGTTTTGCTGCCGATGGAAATCGTCAAGCCGCACCGTAACCGCCTGCGCAAACATCGCGCCGAATACGAAGACCGCGCGCGCAAGCTTCTGGCCAGTGTCGGGCTTGAAGGACATGAAGACAAATTTCCGTGGGAATTGTCAGGTGGCATGCAGCAACGTGCATCACTGTGCCGGTCGTTGATCCATGAACCCGATCTTTTGATGCTTGATGAACCGTTTGGCGCGCTGGATGCCTTTACCCGCGAAGAACTGTGGGACATTTTGCAGAACCTTTGGATGGTACGCCCATTCACGGTTATTCTGGTGACCCATGATCTGCGCGAAGCATCCTATCTGGCCGATACCATTTATGTGATGTCCAAACGTCCGGGTAAAATCATCGTTGCACGGGAAAACCCCCTGCCCCGGCCGCGTGATCAGGAAGTCACCTTTACCCAGCCTTTCACCGATCTTGTCCACGAATTACGCAGTCACATCCGTGACGTGCGCGCAGCATAGAAAGGCGGGCAGATATCATGAACAAGAAACTCAACCTGCGCAAAGCCTCCCCTTGGCTCAGTGCCATCAGCCTGTTTGTTTTGTGGGAACTGATCGTTCGCATTTTCAACATCCCGCCCTATGTGCTGCCCACCCCGTCCGAAAGCATCATTGTCGGCTGGCAATTCCATGAAGCGATCTGGATGCATGCGACCCACACGCTTTATACAACACTGGTGGGCTTTGCCATTGCTGTCGTGTTTGGCGTGGTGCTTGGTGCACTGGTAGGATCCAGCCGAACGATTTATGACGCGGCGAACCCGCTTCTGGTCGGGTTTAACTCGGTGCCGAAGGTGGCACTGGTGCCGGTTCTGGTCATGTGGTTTGGTATTGGCACGGTGCCGGCCATCATCACCGCATTCATGATTTCGTTCTTCCCGATTGTGGTCAATGTCGCGACCGGGCTTGCCACCCTTGAACCGGAATTGCGCGATGTGTTGCGATCACTCGGTGCAACCCGAAAAGACATTCTGATCAAGGTCGGCTTCCCGCGTGCCATGCCGTATTTCTTTGCCTCGTTGAAGGTTGCGATCACGCTGGCCTTTGTCGGATCGGTGATTTCCGAAACCGTGGCATCGAACGTTGGTGTTGGCTATTTGATGCTGTCGGCATCGTCGAAATTCAACATGCCGTTGGTATTTGCCGGGCTTCTGGTGATCGCGGTGATGGGGATTGCGATGTATGAAATCTTTAACGTCATCGAACGCCGGTCAACCAAATGGGCCAACCGCGCCAATCCGACGAATTGATAAAATTTAGGGCCTGAACCCAATCATTATACAAATATAAAGGCCGGGTTTGACCCGGCCTTTATACGTTATACCATTTGTCGCAAAGCACCCGCAGCCTAGCCCAGATGATAATCAAAGAACGCCTGTGTGCGCGTCCATGCCAGTTGGGCATCCTCGGCGTCATAGCGCCCGCCCGTCGGATTGGCAAAGGCATGATCGGCATCTACCAATAGAATTTATACAGCGATTTACCCGCCGTTTTGAGCGACTGTTCAAACCCCTCGACCATTTCCTTGTTGATCGATTTATCAAGCTTTCCGAAATGGCCCATCAGCGGTGCGTTCAAGGTCGCAACCTGTTCGGGGGTTTTGTTGACATTGCCGTAATAGATCACAGCCGCATCAACATCGGTGGCAAGCGCGGTATTAAGCGACCAGCCGCCGCCAAAGCACCAACCGACCGAACCAACTTTGCCCGTTGAGTCCTTGTGGTTTTTCAAAAACTCGACCGAGGACTGCAATTTGCGGGTAGCAGCAACCGGGTCCATCCCAGACATCAAGGCACGTGCGCCATCGGGTGTGGTCGCAGGTGGTTCACCATATAAATCAACCGCAAGCGCGATATAGCCCTGCTTGGCATATTCGGCTGCCACGGCACGAATATGATCATTAAGCCCCCACCATTCATGGATCAGAATAATGGTTGGTGCCGGCAAGGTCGCTGGCATGGCGATTTCGGCCACCATTTTTGCGCCTTCGGGTGTGGTGATGGTGACTTTATCAAGCATGGCCCCTTGCGCGTGGGCCAGAACAGGGTCGGCCAAAACAATCGCAAGCGGCAGGGCAACCGCCCCTTTTAAAAACAATCGACGCTGTTCATCTGTTGCCTTGGGTGGTGGTCCAAGATGCTCGTGTGAGCCACATCCATCAAGCGTACACATATTCAAGCCTCCTTTGATGACAGTTTCTTACGGTGCAATCATTCGCGATGACCGGGGGCATAGGCAAATCACACTCCCGTCATCGGCGCCATAATGTGTTGACCTGCTTTGATACGGACAGTCGGGCACCTTCGATCAATGCAACATTTTCAACAAACTGCCGCTTGCGGTTCGCCCCATCACCTGATTTAACCTCAGACCATCGAGCCCCCCGCAAGCAGGAGTATCCATGCGCGAAATTGAAACCGTACTGTTTGATCTTGGCGGCGTTCTTGTTGATTGGGACCCGCGCCATTTATATCGCAAGATCTTTGACGATCCGGCAGACATGGAACATTTCCTAAGCGAGATCTGCCATCCGCACTGGAACTTCCTGCATGACAAGGGTGCGCTTAGCTTTGCCAAGTCGATCCCTGATTTGCAGCACCGCCATCCCGATCATGCCGATCAGATTGCCGCATGGTGGGATCGTTGGCCGGAAATGCTTAAGGGCCAGATTGACCGCACGGTTCACATCCTTGAAGATTTGAAATCACGCGGCAATGTCCGCCTGTTTGCCCTGACCAACTGGTCGGCGGAAACATGGCCTTTCGCGGTCGAACGGTTTGAGTTTCTCAATCACTTCGAAGGTATTCTGGTGTCTGGCGAGGAAAAGCTCGCCAAACCTGATCCGCGCATTTTTGAGCTGACATGCGCGCGGTTCAAACTCAACCCGCGCGAAACCCTGTTTATTGATGACAGCGAAAAGAACATCCAGCAAGCGCGTGAAATGGGCTTTATGACCCATTGGTTCAATGATCCGGTCAAACTGCGCCGTGAAATGATCGAAGATCGGCTTGTTTAAAATTTGCACCCGACATGACAAAGGGCACCTTTAAAAAAAGAGGTGCCCTTTTACGTATCTGGCGCATAGGTCTGTTTTAGCCGCGTTTTTCCCGCAGATACTTGGCAAAGCATTCGCCAAAGGCATATTCCCAGCCCGCAACATATCCTTTGCGCAGGGCCGGTGCGATATCGCCAACGTTATGCCAGTCCTTGTGCTCCAACCGGATCACACAGCGACCAAAATCATTCATGTCAAAGGACACCGCGACACGGGTATAATCCCCGGCATTCCAGCCCGGATGCCAAGTAAAGGCAAGATGTTCGCCCGGCTGCCAGATTTCGACATGACCCCATGAAATGTTTTCACGTCCGCGCGCACGTTCGACAATCGCACCGCCAAGACCGGGATGCATATCAACCGCAATGCAGTCTTTCTTGGACAGCGAATGGCTATCGGTTGGCCACCACTGCCCAAATTCAGCGGTGAAGGCCTCAAACGCGTGATCGGGATCAACTGCCACGGTCAGTTCAAAGTTAATCGGTCCGAGTTCCGGGTTTTTAAGCGGCGTCACAATCAATTTCCCAAATACGATCCAGCACGGACGGCAGCTCATCAAAATGGCGGATGACCGCATGTGCGCCCGACGCCATCAGGGTTTCAATATCATGATAGCCCCATGCAACGCCAATGGCGATCATGCCCGCCGCACGACCCATTTCAATATCATAGCTGGTATCACCGACAATCACCGCATTGGGCGCATCAGCCCCGGCTTCATCAAGGGCAGCCATCAACATTGATGGATGGGGCTTGGACGGATGATTGTCGCACGTCTGTAAGGTAACAAACCGGCCATCAAGTTCATTGCGCGCCAAGACCGCATCAAGACCGCGCCGGGCCTTGCCGGTGGCAACACCCAACAACCATTGGCGGCGATCCAGTTCGCTCAGGACCTCGCGCACGCCGGGGAATAGCGGTTCGTGGAAATCAGGTGTCTGACGCAGGGTAAAGAACGCATCCTTGTAGGCCGCCGTCACCGCATTAATCACCTCGTCGGTAACGCGGCGCGGTGCGGCAAGTTTGGCAATGGCTTCTGGCAGGCTCAGACCAATGATGGTGCGGGTATTTTCCAGTCCCGGGCAATCAAGCCCATGCTGGGCAAAGGCATGGTCCATGCAGTGTGCAATCGCATGCTGGCTATCGACCAGAGTCCCATCACAATCAAATACAACAAGTCTAAGCGGGTCATTCGCCATGAGGCATCATCCATCATCATTTTGTATGGCCGCAGACTAGTCGATACCGCCCCAAAGATCGAGTCCCGTAGAGATGCAAATCAGATGCATTTTTTGCTCTGCGGGAAGCATTGGAAACCACTGGTGAATTTCGGATCGCTTTTGAACGCCCTTAACGCGCGCTATACTGCTTTTCTGGCTATCGACAGTATCTGATAACAGCGGAGACAGAAGATGCTCACGCTTAGGGACTGCATAGATTTCAGCGACCTTCGAGAGGAGGAAATACTCGCCATAGCCGAATGTGAGCATATCCCAATTCTAACCGCCCTTGAGGAAGGCGAAAGCATGGTGCACACACCACGTGGCCGCAAACGCATCGCGGTCATGATCAAAAGCCAGGCCGTTATTTGTGAACGCACTGGAAACACCGTGCATGCACGGCACCTTCGTCGCGTTCATGACGCCTTTGTCGGGCGTTTCGGCAAATCTGCGAGGCACCATTAACCAAGACGACCAATGTCATTACAACGCCTTTTGGTATTGACCTCTGACAGGGACGAAAAAGCCGACGCAGTGCGTCGGCTTTTCGCATTTTACCCAAAAATCTTCTGACTTATCTTTTACGCAGCCGCGACGGTTTTGCCTTGGGTTTTGGCTTTTCTTCCTTTTCCCGGTGGATTTCCGGGGTGAGGAATTTGGTTGGTGTTTTCGGATCGAAGTTAAGCGCCTTAAGGCTTGTGGCAAAATGTTCTGACACCGGTGCTTCGATCACAACCCGGTGGCCTGTCACCGGATGAGGGAAATCAATCGCACGCGCATGCAGATGCATCTGGTTGGACATGCCATCAATGAAGGCCTTCGCCCCACCGTATTTACCATCGCCCAAGATCGGGCATTCCATGGCCTCACAATGGGCGCGCAACTGGTGCGTACGTCCGGTCAAAGGCGACAGCGCCAACCAAGCCGCACGGCGTCCGGCACGGTGAAGCTGACGATAGACCGTCTGTGCGGATTTACCCTGCTTCTCGTCGATGACCATCTTTTCGCCGCCCTTACCGGCAAGCTTTGCCAGTGGTGCGTCAATCAGGCCTTCGCGCTCAACCGGGGCGCCGGTGACAATCGCCCAATACAGTTTCCTGGTTGATTTGTCCTTGAACGCCTTGGTCAGGGCATGGGCCGCCGACGATGACCGCGCGAGCAGAAGGACACCACTGGTATCCTTATCGAGCCGGTGAACCAGTTTCGGGCGTTCCTTGCTGTCGAGTTTTAGCGCATCCAGCATGCCATCAACGTGAATGGACGTATTGGTCCCGCCCTGCACGGCCAGACCGGCGGGTTTATTGATGGCCAGCACAACTTCGTCATAGAAAATGACGGAATCGCGCAAAGCTTGAAGTTCTGCTTCGCTGGCATTGGATTTTGCCGGGCCGTCGTGCTTGCGCTGTGGACCTTCGGACGCACTATAGTCGCCGTCTTTGGTCCATGGCTCCGAACCGCCACCCGACATCACGGGAACCGGCGGCACACGAATTTCCTGACCCGGTTCAACACGCTGGTTGGCCTTGGCACGTTTGCCATCAACACGGATTTGACCGCCGCGCAGAAACTTTTGAACCTGTCCGAATGTAAATTCAGGACAGTTGCGCTTAAACCAGCGATCAAGCCGAATGTCGGCGTCGTCGGCCTTGACCTTGCGCAGAGTGACACCACTCATTGCAGAATACCCCTTACCAGCGCGATTGCGCCAAACAGCGCGGAAATGCCAACCACCACAGAGACAATAATATAAAGGGCCGTCAACCCCAGATTGCCCCGTTCATATAGGGTCGCAACATCCAGCGAAAAAGTCGAAAAGGTTGTAAATGCCCCTAAGAACCCGGTGACAAGCAGCGCACGCATTTCCGGCGAAAGCGATAGCTTAAGCGCAGAAATCTCAATCAGTGCCCCCATCAGGAACGAGCCGACGATATTAACCGTCAAGGTTCCCCAGGGAAAGCCGCCGCCCATGATCGAGCCCATCATAACCGACACACTGTGACGTGCGACAGCACCAATGGCCCCGCCCAAGGCAATCGAAGCGATAAACAACGGTGAAAATTGCATGGCGCGGAACCTATTCCCTCAAAGATCAAAAGTCACGTGTGAAAACATCATAGGCCCAAGGCGATAATAAACACTGTAAAAATGGTTGAATTTCAGAACCTTGCCCAACATTAAACTTTTGCATATTATGATTTTACTTATTCATCTCAAAATAGAGGATTTTATGGATTTTCGCAAAATCAGCGTTCTGTGTGTAATTGCTGCATCCTTCACACTTGGCGCATGTTCCAGCAAATATCGCACGGACAACCACCAACTTGTCCAAGCCGTCGCATCAGATAGTAGTTTTTATATCATGCAACCCAAAGACGGTGTTTTTGGGGACATCAATTATGCTGGCTCGGGTCAAATGTTACTGTTGGAAGTCCACAAACAACTTGTCCCTTATAGCAACGTAGTTGTTGATGCTACCGAAATACAAACCCGTGACGAGGCCTTTGAAGAGGCATTATCTCAAAACATTGATTACCTGATTGATCCGCAAATCTTACATTGGGAAGACCGCGCAACCGAATGGTCTGGTCGCCCTGATCGCATCACTATTCATTATCAGGCTTTTAACGTAAACACCAAAACGATGTTGGCAAGCTCAACGCTCAGCGCGAGCAGCAAATGGGCGTCCTTTGGCGGCGATCACCCTGTTGATCTGTTGCCGGTGCCGACAACTCAGTTTGTCTCAGCGCTCCTTGGGAAATCGCTTGATATGGAAAAATGATCTGACGTCTCGCGGTGACACAAAAGCAACCGCTTGATCATACCAAATGACAGGCGGCTGCTTACATCAGGGGGATGTAAGCAGCCGCACATCCCGCAGCCATGCACGCGTGCGTTTTTCATTTTGCTGAAAATCATCCCGGCCATAAACCGATTTGGCAAACAGGCAGAATGTCGCCCCGGCCTGATCCGGGACTGACATCAGTTTTAATTCCACCCAATCGGGAAACTGAAAGACTTTGCTGCGGGCCAGAAACTGCAAACTGTGCGCCCCAACACTGCCATTTGTCAGCTTCATACCATGATCTGGTGCGGTTGCGATAAAGGCCCTCGCCAACTTCTCGACCGACGCCTCAAACTGCGGGCTGGTCATCTGTCGACCGCCCCGCGGGGCCAGACCATCCGGGCAGGACAGAAAATAGTTTGGCGTATCTGGTAATTCCGAATTGGGATCAAAGACAAACTGCGGCGGCTCCCCCGCTGGCAGCATCATGCCAAGCAATCCGGAAAACCGCACGACGGCAAATATTCCGGCCAAAACCAGAAGTCCCCAGACCATGATTGCTGTCAAACGTCTCACCCGCTGCGCACCTGATTGAAATGACACTTGGCGTGGTACCCGCCAACCTCCGCAAACGTAGCGCGAAACCGCGCAAAAGCAAAATGCCCAACTGTGAAACAGTCGGGCATTTTTTCAAAACAGGTCATCGTTAACGTGCGTTGAGGGGGGGGAGATGTTAACGATACCCCATTTCGCATCAGATCAGCACTGCAACAGGTCGATCTTTGATTGGTTTGGTTAGGCAGCAGCCGGAAGCGAAGCAGCTTCGACATTGGCAATCGCACGCTGCATGGCTTCTTCTGCGTTCACCGCAAAGCCAGACGCATCGATGATTTCAACTTCGGTAATGCCGATAAAGCCAAGAACCTGCTTCATGTACGGCGTTGCAAAGTCAGCCGGGCTGTTGACCGGAACCCCACCCGTGGCAACAACCACGTAAGCTTTTTTGCCTTCAAGCAAGCCAACCGGACCATTTTCGGTGTACTGGAACGTCACACCCACGCGGGCGATCATATCGACCCATGCTTTGAGCGTTGAGGGAACGGCGAAGTTATACATCGGCGCGCCAATGACCAGAACGTCGGCAGCCTTAACTTCAGCAACCAGTTCGTCAGAGGTTGCGATAACCTGTTTTTGTTCGGCAGAACGGGAATCTTCCGGGGTGTAAAACGCCCCAACGATTTCGCCGGTCAGGGCAGGGATCGAACCGGTGCCGCTTAGATTGCGTTCAACGATTGTGGTTGATGCATTTGCGGAAACAATACGGTCGATCAGTTTCGATGCGATCTGGCGGGAGTTGGAATTCTCACCATTCACAGATGCATTCACGTGCAGAATATTTGTCATTTTCAATCTCCAAGTCCGTGCTTAATTTGATGAAAGCACCCTACTTGGTTTCGGATTGAATGATTATCCTGCGAATTTTCACTTAATTGTTTCCATTTTGATAACTAACCAACCGTCAGTTATTCTCACCCCGTCCCTTTTGTCGTTCCTGGCGTAAGCGATCAAAATACTCCACCCGTTTTTTCAGATCGCGTTCAAATCCGCGTTCAACCGGTTCATAGAAGTTCTGTCGGCGCATGCCATCGGGGAAGTAGTTCTGTCCGGAAAAACCATCTTTCTGATCATGGTCGTAGGCATATCCAGTGCCATAGCCAATATCAGACATCAGCTTGGTCGGCGCATTAAGGATATGGGCCGGTGGCATCAGTGATCCGGTTTCACGCGCAATCTTGAGCGACTTTTTATAAGCGGCATAGCCAGCATTTGATTTTGGCGCCAGAGCCAGATAAATGACCGCTTGTGCCAAAGCCAACTCGCCTTCGGGGCTTCCCAAGCGTTCGTATGATTCCCACGCGCTGATGCAAAACTGCTGGGCTTGTGGATCGGCAAGGCCAATGTCTTCAACCGCCATGCGGGTTAAACGACGCGCAAGGAACTTGGGATCTTCACCACCTGCCAACATACGATTGAACCAGTACAGGGCCGCATCCGGGTCAGAACCACGAATGGATTTATGCAGCGCACTGATTAGATTGTAATGACTGTCATCGCCCTTGTCGTAAATCGGCACGCGCTTTTGCACGGTGCGGGCAAGCTCGGCAACACCAAGCGGACCGTCCTCGTCACTGGGCGGCATGGAAAACAGTTCTTCGGCCAGGTTCAAACAATAACGGCCATCGCCATCGGCCATGGCACGCAATGTTTCGCGGGCTTCGGGCGTTACCAGCAGCTCAAACCCCATTTCCTTTTCCGCACGCACCAGAAGCTCTTCAAGCCCCTGATCATCAAGGCGCTTCAATACCAGCACCTGGCAACGTGACAGAAGTGCGGCGTTCAACTCGAACGACGGGTTTTCGGTCGTCGCCCCGATCAGGGTGATGGTGCCATCTTCGACATAAGGCAGGAAGCTATCCTGCTGGGCCTTGTTGAAACGATGGATTTCATCAATGAACAACAAGGTCGCCCCGCCGGTCGACCGACGCCCGCGCGCACGGTCAAACACTTTGCGCAGGTCCGCCACCCCGGAAAAGATCGCCGACAGCGGCTCAAACGCCATATCGGCAACATCGGCCATCAGGCGCGCCAATGTTGTTTTGCCACAACCGGGCGGCCCCCAAAGCACGACTGACGGCACCCGTCCGGTCTTGATCATGCGGGTGATCGGACCGTCATCGCCAAACAGATGCCCCTGCCCGACAACTTCGTCGAGTTTCGCCGGGCGTAATCTGTCGGCCAAGGGGCGCGACACCTGACTTTCAAACAATGACGGCATATCGGACCGATAATCTCCAACTTAATCTTGTGACTAGTTTGGCGCGGAACTTATCACGAACATCGATGTGATTACAGCGATAAGGCATGAATATTGACACCTTGATGGTCGAGGTATAGCGTGCAGATCACAAATCAGACGGAAATCTTTATGATGCAAGGCGCTGACTATACAGATCGATCTTATTGGCAAGGAACAATCAAAATGTCCTTGTCGAAGTTCTTTGTTCTTTCCGTTCTGCATCACAAACCGATGCATGGCTATCAGGTCGTTCAGGCGGTTGAAAAAACCACCAATGGATGCTGTTCGCCATCAGAAGGAACCGTCTATCCGGTTTTGAACGAGTTTGAAGCCGGCGGATATATGACATCACATACAGAAGTGGTGAACGGTCGCCAGCGCAAGGTTTACGCCCTGACCGATAAGGGACGCGATGCGTTTCGGGTGGCCACCGAAGCCTGGATGAATGTCACACAGCATATCCTTGCAACCCGCGACGCGGTTGCCCCCGACACCGACCAACAGAATCCCAGTGGGAACGATTGCTGTGCGTAGTCCGTTTTTTTTGCCCGTATGCCTCGATGATCGAGGTATAATATCATGACCGCCGCTCCAAAGAAGCTTCCGATTGTCCTTGCGCTGGGCACCGTGCAAACGCTGGCCTTTGGGTCAACGCTTTACCTTCCTGCTATTCTGGCCGAGCCAATGGCCAACGATATCGGGGTAACGCCAGGTTGGGCGTTCGGGGCGTTTTCACTTGCCCTTGTGGTGGCGGCTCTGCTTGGTCCGGCGGCCGGAGCCCGAATTGACCGGTATGGTGGTCGCAATGTCATGACGGTTTCAAGCCTTGTGCTTGCCGTAGGCCTTGCCCTGCTTGGGCTGGCGGATGGTATTGTTGGAATATGTCTTGCGTGGCTGATCATTGGGATCGGCATGGCCACGGGACTTTATGAATCCGCCTTTGCCAGCCTGACCGTCATTTTCAAAAGTGACGCCCGAGGCCCGATCACCGGCATCACGCTGATTGCCGGATTTGCCAGCACAATTTGCTGGCCGATCTCCGCATGGTTTGAAATCGAATATGGATGGCGGATCACCTGCTTTTTCTGGGCGGCGATGCATATTGTCCTCGCCCTGCCCTTGAACCGCTTTTTCATTCCTTCTGGCGGCAAATCGCCCCAGACAGATATCGCACAAAAATTACACGCAGAAGGCCGCCCCGTCGAAACCGTGACAACCAACTATTTTACGATGCCGATGGTGTTGCTGGCTTTTGTATTTGCCGCCAGTTGGTTTACCGCAACGGCGATGGCCGCCCACTTGCCACGGCTGTTACAGATTTCCGGGCTTGGTACCGCAGATGCGATCATTGCCGCGTCACTGGTCGGGCCTGCACAAGTCATCGGTCGTTTGTTTGAATTTGGGTTTTTACAACGTATGCATCCCCTGATTTCAGCACGACTGGCTGCGATCACCCATCCGATTGGAAGCGTGCTTTTTCTGATCTTTGCGGGACCGGCCGGCATGATTTTCACCAGCCTGCATGGCATGGGGAATGGTATCCTGACCATTGCCAAGGGCACTTTGCCGCTAGCGATATTTGGTCCAACGGGATATGGAAAGCGACAGGGTTTTCTGATGGCGCCGTCTCGCTTTGCTCAGGCCGCCGCCCCCTTCGTGTTTGGGGTCCTCATCGACGGGTATGGCATGCAGGCACTGTTGCTAACAACGTTGCTGGGGATATTGACCCTGCTGGCGTTGATGGTTCTTAAAGTTTCAGCTTCGGCGAAAGAAACGGATTGATCCGCATCTTTCGCCGAAGAAAACTCAAAGCGTAAATTCGCCGGTCAGGACTTTGCCATCGCGTTTGACCGCGATTTTCCAGTCCTTGCTGCGTTCTCCTGCTGTGACAACTTCCTTCAGGCGGGCAACCGAGTCAATTGCTTCGCCGTTGATTTCAACAATATAGTCGCCGGGTTGTAACCGCGTGCGCCGTGCCAGACTGTCACGTGCGACACCAAGCACCACAACACCCGTGCTTAGGGTATTGGTCCCAAGTTCGTCGGCCAGTGCGGGGTTCATATTGGCGATCTTCGCCCCGCTAAACGGATTGCGACCCTCAAGAATGCTTTCATCGCGCGCAGGCAGTTCCGGTGCAACTTCAAGCGGCAAGGTCAGCATCACCGGCGCCCCCTGACGCAGGACCGAAAGTTCCGCCCCGCCGGTCAGCTCCAGGGTCGCAATGCGAAATTTCAATTCGTTGGGGTTATCAACCGCAAGCCCGTTGACGGCAACAACAACATCTCCGGGATGCAAACCTCCGCGTTCCGCCGGGCTGCCGTCGCGAATTTCGCTGATCAGAACGCCATGCGGGCGGTCAAGTTCCAATGAAGACGCCAGATCCGCTGTTACCGCCTGCCCGGCGGCACCAAACCATGGGCGGCGCAAATCACCACTGATCAGACCGCGCATGACCACCTTGACCATATTGACCGGCACGGCAAATCCGATGCCGTTTGATCCGCCCGACTTGGTAAAGATCGCCGAATTCACGCCAATCAGCTTGCCATCGATATCGATCAAGGCACCGCCGGAATTCCCCGGGTTAATGGCCGCATCGGTCTGAATGAATGACTGGTAGTCCTGTCCGGTCACACCGGCACGCGCAAGTGCCGATACAATTCCGCTGGTGACGGTTTGCCCGACCCCGAACGGGTTACCGATGGCAAGAACAAGGTCACCGACCTCAACCGCATCAGAATCGCCAAATGTAATCGATGGCAGTTCGGCTTCGACGCCGCGTAATTTCAGAACGGCCAAGTCCGTGCGTTCGTCCGATCCAACTAGATCGGCATCAAATTCACGGTTGTCATGCAAGACCACACGAATTTCGCTGGCCCCGTCAATCACATGATGGTTCGTGACAATCGTGCCATCACCCGAGACAATCACACCAGAACCAAGCGAACGTTCAACGCGCTGACGCGGGGCTCCAAAGGCACCGCCGAACCGATCGCCAAAGAACTGCTTGAAGAACGGGTCATTGAAGAACGGCGAGCGCGCGCGTTCCGACACGACCTTTTTGGTATAGATGTTCACAACCGTCGGGGCCGTTTGCTTCACCAGTGGCGACAGCGACATCTTGATTTCCGTCTCGCTGGACGGAAGTCGTCTGTCTTCACTTTGCGCGTGCGCAATGCTGGTGGGGCCGGAAACCGCCATCAGGCAGGTTACCGCAATCGTGAAAATGGTCGGGATCCATCTTGCTTGCACGTCGATCTCTCTTATCGCTGTCAGATTATCTGATTGGAAATGCGTTTGGCGGGAAGTCCATAAACGCACCCTGCCCCCAAATTAAACCATCGGAACAGGCAGGCTAAAGAATTAGGGTTTTCAGAACTGCCGCGCAACCTTGGCAGAAACATGAACAAAAGTGCGAAATACTGATTTAAGCCAAATCCGCAGGCAACCTTAGCCGTTGCACAGGGCAAAAGAAAACGGGCGACACCGTATGGCGCCGCCCGTTTTTATTTCTTAAAGGCCGAAGCGGTGCTTATTCAGCAGCGGCTTCTTCGCCTTCGCTCTCTGCTTCAACACGGGCGCGGTCTTCTGCACCCTTTGCATCGGCATTGCGTTCAACAAGTTCAATCACCGCAACCGGAGCGGCATCGCCGTAACGGAAGCCAGCTTTAAGAACACGGGTGTAACCACCCGAACGCTCTTTGTAACGCTCAGCGATTTCACCGAACAGCTTGGCAACGATTTTGTCATCACGCAGGATCGAAATAGCCTGACGGCGTGCATGCAGGTCGCCCCGCTTGCCCAGCGTAATCAGTTTTTCGACGTAAGGGCGAAGATCTTTGGCCTTCGGAAGAGTGGTTTTGATCTGCTCGTGGGTGAGCAGCGAAACTGCCATGTTGGCAAACATCGCCTTACGATGGGACGACGTACGATTAAGTTTACGGCCGTGCATACCGTGACGCATGGTAACTCTCCTTAATAACCTGGCTTCGCTCACGAAACCGATTGTAAAACCGCGCCGCCACCCTGATCAAAGCCAGGTCATGCACGTGCGGTGTGGGCAACTAGCCCGCCGGAAACGCCAAACAATTTGGTTTTCCCGGTTTGGAGCATAAATGCTCCGATCACGACCCGAAGGCCGAAGACCCGTTATTAAAACGGATCTTCGAACTTACGAGCGAGTTCTTCGATATTTTCCGGCGGCCAACCGCCGACTTCCATACCGAGATGCAAGCCCATCTGAGCCAGTACATCTTTGATTTCGTTCAGCGACTTACGGCCGAAGTTCGGCGTACGAAGCATTTCTGCTTCGGTCTTCTGAACAAGATCACCGATATAGATGATGTTGTCGTTCTTCAGGCAATTTGCCGAGCGGACCGAAAGTTCAAGCTCGTCAACCTTACGAAGAAGGTTACGGTTGAACGGCAGTTCGTCTTCTTTCTTCTCTTCGACAACCGCTTCCGGCTCATCGAAGTTGACGAACAGCGACAGCTGGTCCTGAAGGATACGGGCAGCCAAAGCCACCGAATCTTCCGGGGTCAACGCACCGTTGGTTTCAACGGTAAGTGACAGCTTGTCAAAATCGGTATCCTGACCAACACGGGTGTTTTCCACCTTGTAGGCCACTTTACGGATCGGGCTGAAGATTGCATCGATCGGAATAAGACCAATCGGTGCATCCGAAGAGCTGTGACCGCTTGCTGCGACATAGCCTTTACCGTTATCAACGGTAAATTCGATGTTCAGCGTAGCACCATCATCAAGATGGCACAGCTCGAGATCCGGGTTAAGGATTTCGATGTCAGCACCGGTCTGAATCTGACCTGCGGTGACGGCACCAGGGCCGGTCGCCTTCAGGGTCATTTTCTTTGGACCTTCGGCATGCATGCGCACGCCCATGGTCTTAATGTTCAAGATGATGTCGGTGACATCTTCACGGACACCCGGGATCGACGAAAATTCGTGCAATACGCCGTCGATCTGGATCGCGGTAACCGCTGAACCCTGGAGCGACGACAGCAGAATGCGACGCAGCGCGTTACCCAGAGTCTGACCAAAACCGCGCTCCAGCGGTTCCGCCACGATCGTACCAACGCGGCTGGCGTCTGTACCCGGAGTAACATCAAGCTTGGTCGGCTTAATCAGTTCCTGCCAGTTCTTTTGAATCACGAGACCCACCTTCGCAACTGGAGCCTAATATAAGGAGAGCAAGTTTTGCCCTCATGAGAAACGCGAAGGGGCCCGGGTGCACCGGGCCCAAACGCGGGGTCGTCCGCAGATCGACGCGATTAGACGCGACGACGTTTACGCGGACGGCAACCGTTATGCGGAATCGGCGTTACGTCTTTGATCGACGTAATCGTGAAACCAACAGCCTGAAGCGCACGCAGTGCAGATTCACGTCCCGAACCCGGGCCTTTAACCTGTACTTCAAGAGTTTTCATGCCGTGTTCTGCAGCTTTTTTACCTGCATCTTCGGCAGCCATCTGTGCAGCATATGGTGTTGATTTACGCGAACCGCGGAAACCCATACCACCAGCGGTCGACCAGGAGATGGTATTCCCCTGAACGTCAGTGATGGTAATCATGGTGTTGTTGAAGGTCGCGTTTACGTGCGCGATACCGTTCGTAATGTTCTTGCGCTCGCGACGACGTACACGAGTCTGCTGAGGAGCTTTCGCCATTGTCTCTGTCCCCTACCTTACTTCTTCTTGCCTGCGATCGGCTTAGCCGGTCCCTTGCGGGTGCGAGCGTTGGTGTGGGTACGCTGACCGCGTACCGGGAGACCGCGACGATGACGCAGGCCGCGATAGCTGCCCAGATCCATCAGACGTTTAATGTTCATTGCGGTTTCACGACGAAGGTCGCCCTCGACGGTGTAATCAGCGTCGATGACTTCACGAACCTTGAGAACCTGGTCATCAGAGAGCTGATGAACACGGGTTGCTGCTTCGATTCCAACCTTAGCGCAAATTTCTTTAGCTTTCGCCGGACCAATGCCGGTGATGTAGGTAAGCGCAATCACGACGCGTTTAGCAGTCGGGATGTTCACGCCAGCAATACGAGCCACTGTGTGAGACTCCTGTTTCCTGTTAACAAACCCTGCGGCAGATCCGGTTGGGTAGAGCGCTGCAAAAGCGGGCCAGCATTACTGCCAACCCGCCAGCAAAAAGACGCCCTGCCCGGGAAATTACCCCAGGATGGCTTCAATCTCGCGCGTAACTTCGTCGATTTCAGCCATCCCGTCAACTGTTTTCAGCTTACCGACCTTTTCATAGTAAGGAATGATCGGTGCTGTTTGCTTGTGATAAGCTTCCAGCCTTGAGGTGACCGTCTCGGCGGTGTCATCCGCGCGACGTTTGAATTCGGTGCTTTGACATACGTCGCAGACACCTTCTTCAACCGGTTTCTGGAACTCGTCATGGTATCCCTGCCCGCATTTGGCACAGGTATAGCGACCGACAACACGGGCCACCAACGCTGCATCATCCACACGCAGTTCAATCACATAATCAAGTGCCAATCCTTTGGTTGCCAGCATATCGTCCAAGGCTTCCGCCTGGGCCGTTGTGCGTGGGAACCCGTCCAGGATGAAACCGTTTTTGGTATCATCCTGGTCAAGTCTTTCAGAAATCAGGCCGATCATAAGATCGTCGGATACGAGTTTCCCCGCGTCCATGACTTCCTTTGCCTTCTGCCCCAGTTCCGTGCCAGCTGCTACCGCTGCACGAAGCATGTCGCCCGTTGAGAGCTGAACCATGCCGCGTCCTGTTTCAAGACGCTTTGCCTGAGTACCCTTGCCCGCGCCGGGAGGGCCAAGAAGGATAATGTTCATTTTCGTCCGTCCCCCTGATATCCGTAGTCGCTTCTTTATCGGCGGCGACCACGCAGTTTGGATTTCTTGATCAGGCCTTCATACTGATGAGCCAGCATATGAGACTGAACCTGTGCAACGGTATCCATCGTAACCGTTACAACGATCAGCAAGCTAGTCCCACCAAAGTAGAAGGGTACAGACCATTCTGCGATCAGAAGCTCTGGCAAGATACAAACGAACGCCAGATAAGCTGCACCGATCACCGTCAAACGGGTCAGAATGAAATCCAGATGATTCGCGGTATTTTTACCCGGACGGATGCCCGGAATAAACCCACCGTGTTTCTTCAGGTTGTCTGCCGTATCTTCCGGGTTGAAAACAACCGCCGTGTAGAAGAAGGCAAAGAATACGATCAGGCCAATATACAGCGCGATATACAGCGGCTGTCCACGACCAAGCAATGCCGTCACCGTTGACAGCCACACAGGTGCATCAACACCGGTAGTGAACTGCGCCACCGAAAGCGGCATGAGGAGCAACGAGCTTGCAAAAATCGGCGGAATCACACCGGCAGTGTTGATCTTGAGCGGCAGATGCGAGCTCTGACCTTCCATAACCTTCATGCCAACCTGGCGTTTGGGATACTGGATCAGAACGCGGCGCTGCGCACGCTCAACAAAGACGATGAACGCAATAACCGCAATCGCCAGAACGATGATCGAAATGATCGCAAAGGCTGAAATCGCGCCAGTACGGCCAAGTTCCAAGGTACCGGCAATCGCGCTGGGCAGACCGGCAACAATACCGGCAAAGATGATCAGCGAAATACCATTACCGATGCCACGCTGGGTGATCTGTTCACCAAGCCACATCAGGAACATGGTGCCACCAACAAGGGTCACAACAGCGGTAAAGCGGAAGAACATGCCTGGGTCATGAACAGCAGCACCGGTTGAACCGGTCATGCTTTCAAGACCAACAGCAATGCCCCATGCCTGCACCGTTGCAATCACAACTGTCAGATAGCGGGTATATTGATTAATCTTTTTGCGGCCCTGCTCGCCTTCTTTCTTGAGAGTCTCAAGAGTTGGCGAAACGGTCGTCATCAACTGAATGATAATCGAGGCCGAGATATACGGCATAATATTGAGCGCAAAGATCGTCATACGACCCAACGCACCACCGGCGAACATGTCAAACATGCCCAGAACGCCGCCTGCATTCTGACGGAAAATGTCCGCAAGAATAGACGGGTCAACACCAGGAACCGGAATATAGGTCCCCAGACGATAAACAATAAGCGCGCCCAACGTGAACCAGATACGTTTTTTAAGCTCAGTCGACTTAGTAAAAGACGACCAGTTCAGGTTCGCGGCAAGCTGCTCGGCGGCCGATGCCATGCACTCATCTCCCAATACACTAAAACTGGAGGGTCCGGTCCCGCAAATTAATGGAACCGGACCCTCACGAAGTCATTATAGGCTTATTCTGCGGTTTTTGCTTCAGCGACCGGAGCAAGAACCTTAACCGAGCCGCCGGCTTTCTCAACAGCTTCAACAGCTGCTTTGGAAGCACCGGTAATCTCGATGTTCAGTTTCGCTTTCAGTTCACCTTTAGCAAGAAGGCGCAGACCGTCTTTCTGCGGACGGGCAAGGCCTTTTTCTGCAAGAAGAGCTACGGTGACATTCGCACCTTCTTCAAGATCACCGTTATCAACGGCGGTCTGAAGGGTACCAAGGTTTACAACACCGAACTGTTTCTTGAACAGGTTCGTAAAGCCGCGTTTCGGAAGACGGCGATAGATAGGCATCTGCCCACCTTCGAAGCCATTAATGGCTACACCTGAACGGGACTTCTGACCCTTCTGACCTGCGCCAGAAGTTTTGCCTTTGCCCGAACCGATACCGCGACCGACGCGGGTACGCGCTTTACGCGCACCCGGGTTATCGGCAAGTTCGTTGAGTTTCATCGTTCAACACCTTTTCGATCTGGGGTCAATCAAGCCTCGTCCACACGGACGAGGTGTTTGACCTTTGCGATCATACCGCGAACAGCTGGTGTATCTTCCAGCTCACGAGTCCGGTGCATTTTGTTCAGGCCAAGACCCACAAGGGTCTGACGCTGATCTGCCGGACGTCCGATCGGCGAACCCGTCTGGGTAACGCGTACAGTCGCTTTTTTCTTAGCAGCCATATCGAATTACTCCTTTTCGAGAACGGCGGCCGCAGCCGAACCGCTATCGCGACGGGCAACGACGTCACCGACTTTCAGGCCACGCTTAGCAGCGACCTGACGCGGAGACGCACCGTTGACCAGAGCATCAAGGGTTGCGCGGATCACATTGTGTGGGTTGTTCGAACCGGTACATTTGGACACAACGTCCTGAACGCCCATGGTTTCGAAAACCGCACGCATCGCACCGCCGGCAATGATACCGGTACCAGCCGGAGCCGAGCGAAGGACAACCTTGCCTGCACCGAAATGGCCTTTGGTATCATGGTGAAGGGTACGCCCTTCACGAAGCGGAACGCGGATCATGTTGCGTTTGGCTGCTTCGGTGGCTTTACGGATCGCTTCTGGAACTTCACGGGCTTTACCCGTGCCGTACCCGACGCGACCGCGCTGGTCACCGACAACGACCATTGCGGAAAATGCAAAACGACGACCGCCCTTAACGACTTTCGCGACGCGGTTGATACCAACCAGCTTGTCGACGAGTTCGTTTTCTTCACGGGCTTTCGGCGCCTGCTGCTGCTGTTGATTCTGGTTACGTGCCATGGTCGTGCTCCTTAGAAGTCTAGACCGCCCTCACGGGCGGCATCGGCCAGAGCTTTCACTCGGCCATGGAACAAATACCCGCCACGATCGAAAACGACCGTTTTCACACCAGCTTTAACTGCACGTTCAGCAATGGCTTTGCCAACCAGAACAGCGGCTTCGGCATTACTGCCTTTGCCTGCAAGGGCTTTCTCTGCCGTCGAAGCAGCCACCAGGGTGGTGCCAGCGACGTCGTCGATAACCTGTGCATAGATGTGAGCGTTCGAACGGTGAACACAAAGGCGCGGGCGACCGGCCGCTTTCTGGCGGATCGCAAAACGAACGCGACGTTTGCGGCGCTCGAAAAGGCTTCTCACGTTTTTCATCGTGCCAGTCCTTACTTCTTCTTGCCTTCTTTGCGCAAGATATACTCGCCTTCGTAACGGACACCTTTGCCTTTGTAAGGCTCCGGACCGCGCCAGCCGCGTGCATTTGCAGCGAACTGACCGACAAGCTGTTTATCTGCGCCAGAGATGGCGACAAGGGTCGGCTTTTCAGCAACGACGCTAAGACCCGTAGGGATCTCCATTTCCACGTCGTGTGAGAAGCCAAGCTGCAGAACAAGTTTGTTGCCTTGAACCTGCGCACGATAACCAACACCAGTGATTTCCAATTTCTTGGTGAAACCTTCTGAAACCCCGGAAACGAGGTTCGAGATGTTCGCACGGGTGGTACCCCAAAGGGCACGAGCGCGCTTACTATCATTTTTCGGTTTCACCCAGATCTGGTTATCTTCCTGGGTAACGGTTACGTCCGAGGTCAGAGACAAGTTAAGCTCACCGAGCTTACCTTTTGCACTGATCTGCTCTTCGTTCAGGGTGATGGTAACGCCGTTAGGCACGACCACCGGATTTTTACCTACTCGCGACATCGTTGGCCCTCCTTAGAATACCTTGCAGAGGATTTCGCCGCCGACATTCTGTTCGCGAGCCTCCTGATCCGAAAGAACTCCTCGCGGAGTGGACAGGACTGCGATGCCCAAGCCATTGTATACTTTCGGAAGATCTTTGATCTTCGAATATACACGACGACCCGGGGTCGAGACGCGGTCGATCTGCTTAATCACACCTTCGCCCTCAAAATACTTGAGTTCGATGCTGATTTCACTGATGCCCTTGCGAATTTCACTTACATTATAACCGCGGATGTAACCTTCGCGCTGGAGAACATCCAGCACACCGGTACGCAGTTTCGAAGCCGGCGAGACAACGCTGGATTTCCCAACGCGCTGACCGTTACGGATACGCGTGAGCATATCACTTACGGGATCGGTCATCGACATGTGATGTCCTCCTTACCAGCTGGATTTCACCATGCCCGGGATCTGACCACGTGAAGCAAGTTCACGAAGTGCGATACGGGACAGGCGGAATTTGCGATACACACCGCGCGGACGACCGGACAACTGGCAGCGAATACGCTGACGGATGCGGGCCGAATTACGCGGCAGCTGGGCGAGTTTAATCACAGCCACGATACGATCCTCAGGGGACGTTTCGCGGTTGCCGATTACCGCTTTAAGGGCGGCACGCTTGGCAGCAAATTGCTTCGCCAGGCGTTCACGTTTGAGTTCACGCTCTACAGCGCTCTTCTTGGCCATGGGCCAACCTCCAGTTAGTTTCCGAACGGAAGATCAAAGCCCTTAAGAAGGGCAAGAGCTTCATCGTCAGACTTAGCCGTGGTACAAATGATGATGTCCATCCCGCGGACCGAGTCAACTTTGTCGTACTCGACTTCAGGAAAGACGAACTGTTCCTTCAAGCCCATGGCAAAGTTGCCACGACCATCAAAGGATTTTTTGTTCAGGCCGCGGAAGTCACGAACGCGCGGAAGCGCGATGGTGACCAGACGGTCCAGGAACTCAAACATACGGTCGCGACGCAAGGTCACTTTACAACCGATGTTCATGCCTTCACGAAGTTTGAAAGCCGCTACCGACTTTTTCGCTACCGTGAAGATAGGCTTCTGACCGGTGATAGCCGCGAGATCCGCAACCGCACCATCCAGTTTTTTGCGATCTTGGGTGGCGTCGCCGACACCCATGTTGATCACGATCTTTTCGAGGCGCGGAATCTCCATGCTGTTCCCGTAAGAGAACTGCTCTAGGAGTGCGTCACGCACCACTTCTTTATAATGTTCGCGCAGGCGCGTCATTTTTCCGTCCCTCACTTGTCGATGACTTCGCCGCTAAGCTTCGCGAAGCGAACCTTGCGACCATCATCAAGGGTCTTAAAACCGACGCGGGTCGGCTTATTTTCTTTCGGGTCAACAATCGCGAGATTGGAAACGTTAATTTTCGCTTCCTTCTCGACAATGCCACCGGCATCAGCACCGGACGGGCGCTGGTGACGTTTCACCAGGTTGATGCCCGAAACCAGAACCTTGTTCTCGGTCGGGAATGCGGCGAGAACTTCGCCGGTCTTCCCTTTGTCTTTACCCGTCAGAACAATGACGCGATCGCCCTTTTTAATCTTGGCAGCCATTACAGCACCTCCGGAGCGAGCGAAATGATCTTCATGTAACCACGCGAACGAAGTTCACGGGTTACCGGGCCGAAAATACGCGTGCCGATCGGCTCGCCATTCGCATTAATGAGAACGGCAGCGTTACGGTCAAAGCGGATCGCCGAGCCATCGGCACGACGAATTTCCTTTGCGGTGCGAACGATGACAGCTTTGTGAACTGCACCCTTCTTTACACGACCGCGCGGGATGGCTTCCTTAACGGAAACCACGATAACATCACCAACGTGAGCGGTTTTGCGCTTCGAACCGCCCAGCACCTTGATGCACTGGACGCGGCGAGCGCCACTATTGTCGGCAACGTCCAGATTGGACTGCATCTGGATCATGGGTTTACCCCTTGACTATGATTGGGCTGAGGACTCACTCCTCGACCACTACTTCCCAAGACTTCAATTTGGAGATCGGTTTGCATTCGCGAATGCGAACAACGTCACCCGTCTTGAAGCGGTTCTCTTCATCGTGCGCGTGGAATTTCTTCGACTTGCGCACGTACTTTTTATACAGCGGGTGCATGACCTGGCGTTCCACACGGACCACCACAGTCTTGTCGTTCTTTGTAGAAACGACTGTCCCCTGCAATACACGCCTCGGCATGTGTGTTTACTCCTCTGCGTGTCCTGTTAGGCCGCGGTCGCACCCTTCTCGTTACCGAGAAGGGTTTTGATGCGGGCGATATCACGACGGACCTGACGGACCCGCGCAGTGTTCTCAAACTGACCAGAAGCCTGCTGGAATCGCATATTGAACGACTCCTTACGCAGGTCCAGCAGCATCTGTTTTAGTTCGTCAGCGCTTTTAGCGCGGAGATCAGCAACTTTCATCACTAATTACTCCCCTTCACCAAGACGTGTGACAAACTTGGTCTTGATCGGCAATTTTGCCGCTGCCAGCTCGAAAGCTCGGCGTGCAAGATCCAACGGAACACCGTCGAGTTCAAACATAATCCGCCCCGGTTTAACGCGTGCCGACCAATACTCGATCGAGCCTTTACCTTTACCCTGACGGACTTCGGCAGGCTTCTGCGAAACCGGTAGATCCGGGAAAACGCGTATCCACACACGACCTTGACGGCGCATGTGGCGAGTGATCGCGCGGCGAGCCGCTTCGATCTGACGCGCCGTTATACGCTCCGGCTCCAAGGCTTTCAAGCCATAAGCGCCGAAATTCAGTTCGGTACCACCTTTGGCCTGCCCTTTCAGGCGACCTTTGAAGGCTTTACGGAACTTTGTACGTTTCGGAGAAAGCATATCGGGATCTCCTTACTTACGACCGGAACCAGCCGACTCGAGCGCTTTACGCTCTGAAGCCAACGGATCATGTGCCATGATTTCGCCCTTGAAGATCCAGACCTTCAGACCGCAAACACCATAGGTGGTGTGTGCTTCTGAAGTACCATAATCAACGTCCGCACGCAGCGTGTGCAGCGGAACGCGACCTTCACGATACCATTCGGTACGAGCGATTTCAGCGCCACCAAGACGACCAGCAGCATTAATACGAATGCCACCAGCACCGAGACGCATTGCGTTCTGAACCGAGCGCTTCATAGCGCGACGGAACGAAACACGGCGCTCAAGCTGCTGGGCGATGTTATCAGCGACCAGCTTGGCATCGATTTCCGGTTTACGGATTTCGATGATGTTAACCTGCACTTCTGACTTGGTCATCTTCTGCAGATCGTTCTTGAGCTTCTCGATGTCCTGGCCTTTTTTCCCGATCACAACACCCGGACGGGCAGAGTGAATCGAGATGCGGGCTTTTTTCGCCGGACGTTCGATAATCACCTTCGAGACACCGGCCTGCTTAAGCCGGGTGAAGATGAAATTACGGATCGCAATATCTTCATGAAGAAGATCAGCGAAATCGGTCTTGTTGGCGTACCAGCGGGAATCCCAGGTACGGTTAATCCCAACGCGTAGACCGATCGGATTTACTTTTTGACCCATTACTCGGTCTCCTCACGTTCGCAAACGACGATGCGGATGTTGGAGAACGGCTTAATGATCTTGCCGACACGACCGCGTGCACGGGCGCGCCAACGTTTCATCACGAAGGCCTTACCAACAGACGCCTCTTTGATAAAGAGACGATCAACATCAAGCTGATGGTTGTTCTCGGCATTTGCGATTGCCGATTCCAGCAGCTTTTTGACGTCCTGCGAAATACGTTTGTTGGAGAAGGTCAGTTCTGCCAAAGCAGCTTCTGCCTTCATACCACGGATCGACTCGGCGACGAGGTTGAGCTTACGCGGGGAAATGCGTAAAGCCCGGAGCGAAGCAGCAGCCTCGTTATCCGCCAGCCGACGGATGTCAGCTTTCTTACCCATCGTTACTTCCTCTTCGCCTTTTTGTCGGCCGCGTGACCATAGTAGGTACGGGTCGGCGAGAATTCACCAAACTTGTGACCGATCATATCTTCGTTCACGAGCACTGGCAGAAACTTCTGGCCATTATAAACCCCAAAGGTGAGGCCTACAAATTGCGGCAAAATCGTCGAGCGCCGCGACCAGGTCTTAATTACCTCATTCCGGCCTGAGGCACGGACAGTATCGGCTTTCTTAAGAAGGTATCCGTCAACGAACGGACCCTTCCAAACGGAACGCGCCATAGTCTAGCCTCCTCCGTTAGCTCTTGTGACGACGGCGCATGATAAGCGCGTCGGTCTTTTTGTTCGAGCGGGTACGTTTGCCCTTGGTAGGCTTACCCCACGGCGTAACCGGATGACGACCACCCGATGTACGACCTTCACCACCACCATGCGGGTGATCGATCGGGTTCATGGCTACACCACGAACCGAAGGACGTTTGCCAAGCCAGCGATTACGGCCGGCTTTACCAAGGTTGATGTTTTGATGGTCCTGGTTAGACACGGCACCAATGGTAGCCATGCATTCACCACGAACCAAACGTACTTCACCGGAGGACAGCTTCAGCTGGGCGTAACCCTGATCCTTACCAACAAGTTGCACATAGGCACCTGCTGAACGTGCGACCTGACCACCTTTACCGGCTTTCAGTTCGACGTTATGGATAATGGTACCGACCGGAATATTCTTCAGCGGTGCGGCATTGCCCGGCTTAATATCTACGCGTTCAGCGGCAATAATCTTGTCGCCAACAGCGAGACGCTGTGGTGCTAGGATGTAGGCCAATTCGTCGTCAGAATAACGAACCAACGCGATAAACGCGGTGCGGTTCGGATCATATTCCAAACGCTCGACGGTACCGACAATATCAAACTTGGTACGTTTGAAATCGATCATACGGTAACGACGTTTGTGACCACCACCAATACGGCGGGCGGTGATACGACCAGTGTTGTTACGGCCACCTTTCTTGCGAAGACCTTCGGTCAACGCTTTAATCGGCTTGCCCTTGTGGAGATCAGAACGATCGACAAGAACCAGCTGACGGCGACCAGGAGAGGTTGGTTTAAACTTCTTCAAAGCCATTGTCTTAGATTCCCGTAGTCACATCGACGGAATGACCCTCTTCGAGGGTTACCATCGCTTTCTTGAAATCGCTCCGACGACCGGAAATACCGCGAAAACGCTTGGTCTTTCCTTTTACCACAGAGGTATTGACCGCCTTGACCTTCACCCCGAACAGACCTTCCACAGCAGCCTTAATCTCCGGCTTGGTGGCGTCGATCGCGACTTTGAACGCAACTGCGTTGTGTTCAGAAATCAACGTCGACTTTTCAGTAATATGCGGGGCGCGGATGACTTCGTACATCCGCTCTTTGCTGATGATCGTCATTTGAGACGTGCCTCCAACGCTTCGACCGCACCCTTGGTGAGCACCAAGGTGTCACGGCGAAGGATGTCATAGACGTTAGCACCGATCTCAGGCAACACATCAATTTGCGGGATATTGCGCGCAGCGCGAGCAAAACCTTCGTTGACCTGCGTACCGTCGATGATCAGTGCAGACTTCCAGCCGAGTTTGTTGAAAACTGCAACCAGACTCTTGGTTTTAGCATCCGAGAATTCCGCATTATCAAGAACGATAAGCTTACCGTCCTTTGCTTTAGCCGACAGAGCGGTTTTAAGCGCGAGCTTACGGAATTTCTTGGTCAGATCGTGTGCGTGATCGCGAACACGCGGACCATGCACAACCCCACCACCACGGAACTGTGCTGCCTTACGGGAACCGTGACGAGCACCGCCACTACCTTTCTGACGCACGAACTTTTTCGTGGTTGCGGAAATTTCCGACTTTTCTTTTACCTTATGGGTACCAGCACGGCGCTTTGCCAACTGCCAGTTCACCATACGGTGCAGAACGTCGCGACGTACTTCCAGACCAAAGATCTCTTCTGCGAGATCAATGTTACCGGCCTTGGAAGCGTCAAGTTTAAGAATGTCGAGCTTCATGATGCTTATTCCTTATCCTCGGCGACAGCTTCTTCAGCAGCCGGGGCAGCACCCTTAAGCGCGGCTGGGAACGGAAGACCTTCCGGCGCAGCACGTTTCACAGAATCCTTAACAAGGACATATGCGCCCTTGTGACCCGGGACTGCACCATGAACCAGGATCAGACCTTTTGCTTCGTCAGAAGTGACGATTTTCAAGGACTGAACGGTAACACGTGCGGCACCCATGTGACCTGCCATCTTCTTACCTTTGAAGACGCGGCCCGGATCCTGACACTGACCAGTGGAACCATGCGAACGGTGCGATACAGACACACCGTGCGACGCACGAAGACCACCGAAGTTGTGACGCTTCATCGCACCGGCAAAACCTTTACCGATGGAGGTGCCGATTACGTCAACGTACTGACCATCAACAAAGTGAGTAGCAGAAAGCTCTGCACCAACTTCGATCAGGCCATCTTCGCTAACGCGGAATTCAGCAAGTTTGGCTTTCGGCTCAACCTTGGCTTTGGCGAAGTGACCGCGCATCGGCTTCGATACGTTTTTCACTTTCGCTTTGCCATAACCAAGCTGAACAGCGACGTAGCCGTCGAGTTCATTGGTACGGTTGGCGACAACCTGAAGATCTTCGACCTTCAGAACTGTTACAGGAAGGTGGGAACCATCGTCGTTAAAGACGCGGGTCATGCCGACCTTCTGGGTAATAAGTCCACTACGCATTGCGGCTTACTCCCGATTAAAGTTTGATCTCGACGTCGACACCGGCAGCAAGGTCGAGCTTCATAAGAGCATCAACGGTTTGCGGGGTCGGGTCGACAATGTCGAGAAGACGCTTGTGCGTACGGATTTCAAACTGCTCACGCGATTTCTTATCGATGTGCGGAGACCGCAGAACAGTGTATTTTTCGATGCGGGTCGGCAGCGGAATTGGGCCGCGGACCTCTGCGCCAGTGCGCTTCGCCGTATTGACGATCTCGCGCGTGGACTGATCCAGCACGCGATGGTCAAACGCCTTAAGGCGAATGCGAATGTTCTGACTATCCATGTAATTATGTACCGGAGCCCTCAAAAGGACACCGGCCCCTCAACTGGAGTTGACGATTGCCGCAAAAGTATAGCGGGCGGCCTATGTAGCCGCCCGCCACACAAAGATCAAGAGAAAAATTACTCGAGGATCTTAGCAACAACGCCCGCGCCGACGGTACGACCGCCTTCACGGATTGCGAAACGCAGACCTTCGTCCATTGCGATCGGTGCAATGAGGGTTGCGGTCATCTGAACGTTGTCGCCCGGCATTACCATTTCGGTGCCAGCAGGCAGCTCAATCGAACCGGTGACGTCAGTTGTACGGAAGTAGAACTGAGGACGGTAGTTCGAGAAGAACGGCGTGTGACGGCCACCTTCATCCTTCGTCAGGATGTAGGCTTCTGCTTCGAATTTGGTGTGCGGGGTGATCGAGCCGACGTGTGCCAGAACCTGGCCACGTTCGACGTCTTCACGTTTGGTACCACGCAGCAGCGCGCCAATGTTGTCGCCAGCTTCACCCTGATCGAGCAGCTTGCGGAACATTTCAACGCCGGTAACGATGGTTTTAACGGTGTCTTTAACGCCGACGATTTCAATCTCTTCGCCAACTTTAACGATACCGGTTTCAACACGACCGGTTACAACCGTACCACGACCCGAAATCGAGAACACGTCCTCGATCGGCATCAGGAACGGACGATCCTTCGGACGTTCCGGAGCAGGAATGTACTCATCAACAGCTGCCATCAGTTCCAGGATAGCATTCTTGCCGATTTCGTCACTCTTGCCTTCCAATGCAGCAAGAGCCGAGCCCTTGATGATCGGAATGTCGTCGCCCGGGAAGTCGTAGGACGACAGAAGCTCACGGATTTCCATTTCGACGAGCTCAAGGAGCTCTTCGTCATCGACCTGGTCAACCTTGTTCATGAAGACAACAAGTGCCGGGACGCCAACCTGACGCGCAAGCAGGATGTGCTCACGGGTCTGGGGCATCGGGCCGTCTGCTGCCGACACAACAAGAATACCACCGTCCATCTGAGCCGCACCGGTGATCATGTTTTTCACATAATCGGCGTGGCCCGGGCAATCGACGTGGGCATAGTGACGGTTTGCAGTTTCATATTCGACGTGCGCGGTCGAGATCGTGATACCACGAGCTTTCTCTTCCGGTGCTTTGTCGATCATGCTGTAATCTTGGAACGATGCGCCGCCGCTCTCTGCGAGAACTTTGGTGATCGCTGCGGTCAGCGTGGTTTTGCCGTGGTCAACGTGGCCGATGGTGCCGATGTTGACGTGCGGTTTTG